>JBFMDH010000020.1 GCA_040754075.1 Acidobacteriota bacterium | reverse complement strand
GTCGAACAAGCGTTGGTGAAATTTGCCAATGCCCCGAAGGAGATATTGGCATTGTTCGGCTTTGCCGCCTAAGCGTTTAGCCGTACACTCTTATTTCTCAGGAAAACATTTTCTTTAAAGCTATAGCATACATTAAACCTGTTGCGTAATAGAGGCTTGCAAAAGCCAGAGTGAATTTGAGAAAAATCAACGATGGACTTTTACAGCAAACTGGCTCACAAACCGAGAATCTTTTTATCTACTACAGGCATGACGATTCACGCCTTTCAGGAACTCATGCCGCAGTTTGAAGCCGCTTTTCTTAAACTTCAACAGCAACGCAAAAAACGCACGGTTCGTAGCAATTCTCAGCGGCAACGGCAAATCGGCGGCGGTCGCTCCTTCAATAACGACCTGGCCAATCAATTGTTGATGCTCTTGCTCTATTATCGCCTCTATCTCACCCAAGACTTTATGACGCTCTTCTTCCACGCCGCCAACAAAAGTCTCATCTGTCGCAACATTCAACTGATGAAAGCCGTTTTTGAAGCCGTGCTGCCGACTCCTGAACGAGCCAAAAAACGCATCCTCTCTTTAGCCAAAGCCGAACAGCAGCGCCGCAAAAAACGCATCGGCTCGATTGAAGAATTCAAACAGGCTTATCCTGAACTCACCTTTATCATTGATGGTGTCGAACAGCCCAAGCGCAAACCCAAAGATAAAGAGAAACGCAAGAGTGACTACTCCGGCAAGAAGAAACGTCACACTCGCAAGCAACTGCTGATCTCGACTCCCAACGGCATTATTGTTGACCAAAGCCCGAGTTGCGGCGGACGCACCCACGATTTTCAAGCTTTCAAAGCGGATCAGGACAAGCGCCAACCCTGCAAAGAATTCACAGAACACCGCGTCAGTCTCTACGGCGATAGTGGTTTTCAAGGCATGCAAGAGATCGACTTGGGTGTTGAAGTTCGCCTAATTCAAAGAGCGCGACGAAATCATCCTTTGACTCGCGAGGAGAAAAAGCTCAACCAGTTGCGTTCGAGTACGCGAGTGAAAGTCGAGCATACCATCGGGCGGCGCAAGAAGTATCGCATCGCCGCCGAAGAATATCGCAATCGCGATGGGGATTACGACCAGACGATGAATATCGTCGCCGGACTGGTCAATCTGCGAGCCTACGAAAGAGTCTTTCAAACAACCGGAGTTCAAATGTAGAAAGCAACCAAAATGAACTCTTTAACGCCAAGTCGTGACTCTGCTTCTCACGATTTATTACGCAACAGGTTTATTCATTGAACCCGAAACAGATAAGGCATTGCGTGAAAAGTTGCAGTCACAATAAAGAAATTGAAAAACCGGAAACTGACGTTCCGGTGAGGATTTTGAAAACGCCTGGGCTTTCTTGACAATCGCCCGTCGGGGTCGTTATTTTGAAGGTTCTTTTCAATTAAGCGAAAGTCCACTAAGACAGGCGCTTGGTTACTCAGTAGTTTCAGGAGGCGTATTATTTTGGCAAGCACAGCAAGAAAAACGAAAATTGCTCATAAGGATTTAAAGTACAAGCACGATCCGATGATTCGGCTTTATGAGCGCACTCAGGATTGGTTACAGGATAAAACCCGCCCTGTGTTAATCGCAGTTGGGGTTATCGTCGGCATCATCGCTCTTTATCTTCTCGGCAGTTGGTTTTTCTCCAGCCGCGACACCAAGGCGCAGGCGGCATTCGCGCAAGCCTTTGAAAAATTTAAAGCGCCGGTTATCGACCCGACCGGCGTGACTTCACAAACCGGCGTCTATTACACGGACGAAAATCAGAAATGGCAGGAATCTGCGCAAGCCTTTGAACAACTGGCAAGTGATTATTCAGGCACCTTCGGAGCCGTCGCCAATTATTACGCGGGCGTTTCCTATCTGCGCATCAATCGCGACAAAGGCGTTGAATTGTTAAAGAAAGCGGTTGATAAAAACGAACAACCGACAACGGATCTGGCGCAATTGGCGCTTGCTGAAAATGCCGTGGTCGTCGGCGATACGCAAACCGCGATTTCGATTTATGAGAAGTTGCTTAAATCGACCAACGTTCCTGCACAGACTGTGCAGACGGGGCTGGGTCGCGCTTATGAAAAAGCCGGTGACACGGAAAAGGCTGTGGCAGCCTATTATGAGGCAGCAAAGATCAGCCGCGTGACCACCAGCGGTTCAGAAGCTGAAAAACGCCTTTCAGCTCTTGCGCCGGATAAAATTAAAGAACTCCCAGCGCCTAACCCGTTGGCTAATGCAATTCCTTAACATCAGTAGCCGGTAATCGGTAGTCGGTAGTCGGTTAAACCTTATTAAGCGCCAACAACCGACTACCAGCTAATGGCTACCGATGACTGATTTACAATGGAAAATTTCACGCATACACTCTTTGGGCTTACCTTAGCCAAAGCGGGTCTTGAACGCGCTACCCCACTTGCGACGACGACACTTCTGATCGCTTCCAATATGCCCGATATTGATTTTCTCATGCGCTTTCGCGGCACATTCGAGGATTTGGAAACTCATCGTGGCATCACCCATTCTTTCACAGGCGTTGCGGCGCTTGCCGCCTTCTTAACTTTAATTCTGGTCTTTCTCGACAAACGCTTTCGCTTGCGCCATGACCCGTTCAGAAGACCGATTAAACCGCTGAGAATTTTCTGGCTGGCTTATCTGGGCGGATTGCTGCACATCTTTCTCGATTATACGAACAATTACGGCGTGCGCCCGCTTTTGCCGTTCAGCGACCGCTGGTTTTACGGCGATTTCATTTTCGTGGTTGATCCGTGGATTTGGTTGATTCTGGGTTCCGCGCTGGTGTGGCTGACGACCAATAGCTCGGCAAGAATTTTCATCTGGCTGGCAATTGGCATCCTGCTCTCGCTCATCATGGGGTTTGCCTTGCAGGAACCGTCTGCGAGATTTCCGCTGACGATTTCCCTGACGATTCGCATTATCTGGTTTGCGGGACTCTTGATTATTTTATTCGGCGCGATTCGTCGTTGGGGCGAAAGGGGTGAACGCCTGGCGCGCTATTCACTGCTGGCGCTGGGCATTTATTATTTGTCGATGTTTATGGCGCACAACACAGCAGTCGAACAGACGCGCAATAATCTGCCAGCCGAAGGGGTCACATCGGTTGCCGCCTGGCCTACACCCGCAAACCCTTATGTGTGGAATGCCGTAGCCGCAACCACAGAGACGACCTATTCCTGTTATATCAATCTCAACGGCGGCAAATCGGAATGGGTGGAAGCGCCCATACTCAAACCCGAACTCATTAACGCGCTCAGGAATAATTCGCGCACCCGGACATTTATGAATTTTGCCCGTTACACGGTTGCCGGCGTCGAAGAAACCGAACAAGGCTACACCGTGAATCTGCGCGATGTGCGCTTTGATTTGAAACTGCGCGCCGTGATTGACCACGACCTGCAAGTCAAAGCCGCCGACTTGAAATGGTTTTAAGATTTAAACAGGGATAGGCAGGATAAACAGGATGGCAAAATCGAAACAGTAAATAGTCGAAAATGAAATGAGGTTTTTAGGGATTTATTCCGCGACTTTTATCTTGTAAATCCTGTCATCCCGGTTAAGGTTTCTCGGCAAAAGCCATCCCCATCTTAATATTGCCCCGCAAATTAATCGCAAATAAAATGGAGTTCCATGAACGATGTACAGACCATCAGACCCGGTTATCTGCCTTACGCGCTAACGGCTGCCGTTGCTCTGACTGCAGGCTCAACGCTGCTCGGTAACGGGTTGATCTGGTCATCTATCATTTGTTGGGCGATGGTTCCGCTGGTTGTTTTAGTGGCTTTGTTTGACCGCATCGAATTTGATGGCAATACCATCACTCACAAAGGCGCGTTAGCTTGGTCGCTTGCCGTGCTTTTTAGAATTCGCCGACAACTTTCGGTCGAGAATATCGAAGCCATCACTACGGAAACCATCACCTTCGGATTTTCCGATGGCGACAGTCGCGTCACTTATCACACGCGGGTGAGCGGCGCGGGCTTTGAAGTGTTGCTGCGTTCGCATCGCTCGACCTTTATTCCGTTTATCAAAGCGTTATTCAAAGCGACCGGCACACAAAAGCTCGACCCGCGTTCCTTTGAACTGTTTGAATACCTGGAAACCGGCGCGACGATTAAAAATTTTCCGTTGCTCAAACAGGAAATCGAAAGCATGCCGACTTCGTTGCTCAGGCGTTTTGGCAACGCTCTAAGACTTGCAGGCAAACTCTCGCAAGCCGCCAGCTATTTCAATCTCGCTTATGAAAAAGAGCCGCGCAATCCTGCCTTGCTGTACGAAATGTCGCGCTTTCTGCGCTCGAACGCGCAACGCGACCAGAAAATGATTCAGCGTTCGGATGCCTGTTTGCGCCTTGCTTCAAAACTGGCGCAGACCGAACCCGATTTGCTTGAGCGCATCGGTGAAGTCTTTTTCGAGCGATTGGATTACAAACGCGCCTCGGAATGTTTTCGTCGCGTTCTGGAATTTGACCCGTCGCGCTTTCGCGCCAATGTCGGACTTGCCGAGATCGCTTTGCGTGATGGCAAACTCGCCCATGTCGCGCATTTTTACAATGCCGCTTCGGCAAGCCATGACACGGCGCTTTCTAAAGTCGCCCAGCGTGAAGCGCGTTACTATCAACGACTGATTGGCGATGATGAATTTTTAGAGCGCGAGTTAAACCGCATACGCTTTCTCAATCACTTGCGTTGGGCGCGCAGACTTGCGGCGCTGACGTTTTTGCTGGTGTGGATGATCGCCAGCGTTTTCGGGCGCTGGTCATTCGTTATTCAATATTATGGCTGGTCGCTGATGGCGATGACGGCGCTTGTCTGGTCAGCCTGTACCTTGACGCTTAGATTTTATGCAAAACACCGTGGTTGAATTATGGGGGTCGGGTCGTGTTTCAAAAATGGTGAGAAGAAAAATAGAATGAGAACTAAATCACGCCTCGTTGAACATCGAAAATAAAGTGTACCCAGACATCAGGTTTCCAGTATATTAATCGAAGGACTTTTGGAGTCCTACCCAGCTTCGTGTAACGAATCCGTCATTGATTTCTACGGTTTGGGGAAATGTCGTCAAATTAATTTGCCCTCTTAGCTGACCTTCATAATCCATCAGATAGATGAACTTTGGAGCGGATGATAATTCAAATGAAGCTACTTTATTGGCGCTTTCTGAAAAAACTCCCAACACTTTGACATACGGCTTTGCTTCAACAACTTGATTAAGCGGCTCAACTTGTTGTTCACAAGCGCCACAACCAACAGTCAAAAAAGCAATCAAGCATTTGCCAGTTGCCGGAATAACAAAGCTTTCCCCATTCGGGCGTTTCAACTGAAGCCCAGATAGATTTGTACCGTTTGGTATTTCTGGCTTAGGCTTTTCAGGGATGGTTCGAGTTTTACTGTAGAGTACGGTGTTATAGACCATTAAACCCAGGGACGTGCTAATCATTATCCACGCGAGGGCGTTTTTAATATCGTTCTTGCTTGGCATCTTTTGACTTCCCCTTATTGAGAAGTATTTGCCGACTTCTCCTTTTTCGCTTTTGCGAAGAGCAAGATTCCGGCGCACACTTCGTATTTTGCGTTTGCTTGGAGAGGTTTGTCTTCAAGGTAATCGGCAATCAATAACACTCGGTCAATATCTATTGATGATAATTTCCTGAACGCTGAAAGGTCATATGGCTTCTTATACTGATTCGGGTCATCAAATACGGTTCTTGAAAACCGCCACGCGGAATCAAATTTCACGATGGCTACTTCGGCAATCGCGTGTCCCCATTTGCTCGCCGGCTGGTCTTGATGCTTGCTGACGGATTTAACCGCATTGCTGAGAACCTCAAAAGCTCTGATTGAATCGAACTCCGAATATAAACTGGCAATGCCAAATAAAAAGTGTGAGTGAGTTGCTGATAGTCCGACATTCTCGTTGGTCAGTCGCGCAGCTTCATCCAAAGCCTGATGCGCCAGAAACGAATCTTTTTTTGCTGCAACCTGTCCCAATTGCATATATAACTTCACCCTCAGCGTCAGGGATGAGACGCTTGATATATCAAGATATATCGGAAGCAGTTCGGTAGCCTTGCTCAACTCAAAGGACATCCGTTTATACCTCATTTCATCAAGCAACTCATTCTTGAGATTTATATCGGCAATTCGGGAAATGAATTTGAACGCTGCTTCAAGTTTCGCCTGGGTGATGTAGGTAGAGGCAATAGAAGCGTAAGCCAGGTCGCGTTCTTTTTCATCAGCAGATTTATAGGCAATATCCTCAAGTTTTGAAACTTGCTGTTCCAATGATTGCGGGGCGAAGGGGACTTGCTCAACCGCGCTCCGTTCATTAGCGGGCAAATGTTTCATGCCCTCCGCGACCCATAATTCGATTTGTGGATGCATTGCCGGTTGAAATGTCGCATACAAAGGCAAGCTATCTTTAACCATCCTCAAAATATCTGGTGATTTTGCAGCTAAAGATGATTGTGGACAGTTGATGAGCGCGCTCACCGCCAGCAAATAGGTTTCAATGATTGGTTGCTTATCCAAAGGAGGAGATTCTTGCCCGATGCGGATGCCAAACAGGGGTTTTAAGCCAAAGTTTAAGGCACCTACTTCGGCACCCGATGGCATAACTTGCACAATTCGCGAAGCCTTAAAATAAAGATTAGAGGCGACATCTGCCTGATTCTCTTTTAATCTGATCAAGGCTGTAATGAATGGAACACTCAGACAGTAGTTGAGCGATTGAGATAACAATTGCCTGGCTTCATCAAGCTTTCCGCCCGCGATTTTTTCATGCGCTGCCTGCGTCAATATATCTGCGGCGATTTGCCGTCGCATTGAAGGTTTGGTTCCCCAAGTCTCTTCTGCGACTACGGGCGCTTCGTCTTCAGCCTTATCGTCATTCGGTTTAGTTTTGAGGTTGCGCAAACGCTCCAATTCTTTCACAAACCAGCTTCTAAGTGAGGGATCGCATTTACAGCCGGTGTCAGCCACCCGAATGGTTAATTCTTGGATTTTTGATGAATCAGCTTGCTTCTGTCTATCTGGATTGGCAATCTCTTCCGCTATATCCGTCAGACTTTTTTTGAGTACTTCAACGGCTTTGGGTTTATTGCCATAATCACAAACCAAGGCGGCGATGTCAGCTTTCATATGGGCGGCTTCTAATTTGTCTTCAATCTCTTTGGAATTAGCCAGCCCATCAAGAATATAAAAGACTCTTTCCAGCAACTTCTTTTCAGCCGACTTTTGCTCTTGAATAACGTCAATTGGTTTGTCTTCCGCCGCGCCTTGTTTAGGAGAAGAAGCTTTATCTTTGGTGGCTTGAGAAGTCTCTTGCTTCTGCCATGCCAACCCTAAGCTTTGAAGCAAGCTGATAAGCAGAATAGTTGAAAGAATTTTGCAGCAGAACGCTTTCATACAACTCCTTGAAAACCGCCCAACTTGCGTTGTTTGTGGAAAGCTACGTAGCGAGAAAAACGATGAACGACTCACACAATATTCGCCAATCAAGCGAACTTAATTTTTCTTTACTCCTCATCACCGCCTTGCTTATAGCAATGACTGGTATCGTTGTGGTAAGTGCAAGTGCCGCTTCCTTCACTTTGAAGTGAACAACACCAGGTACGCCCGTCACTTCTAGGTGTACAGGATTCTGACTGGCACCCTGCCCCAGCAACAACCTGAGTGAATATTAAAGAAAAAATGAACGCTGTTACAGCGATTGAGAATTTCAAATTAGTCTTCATAAATGCTCCTTGCAACTAAGCTCAAACTCAAGAATTTGAACTTGTAGATAGCACGCCTTATGATGTGCTTCACCTTCGGCATTTGCTTGAAGTAACTACTCCAAATCTCCTCCGCATCCTCCACTATCCTGACGACAATAAACATTGTCATTGTGGTAAGTGCAAGAGGTACTGTCGCTATTTTCAGACTGCAAAACGCAACACCAACATTGTCGATCACTTCTAGCTCCACAACTTTCCAAAGGACAAGCCGCTCCTTTTGTACTTTGTGTGAAGGTCATCAGGATTGAGGAAAGCAACAGAATTAGGGAAAGAACGAATTTCAGTTTGTCTTTCATGGATTATCCTCCTTCAAGGTTGATAGATTGAATCAACTTATCCTTGCCAAACAATATTGAACTTGCCCACACTCTACTGCGAATAGCGTTTGCAAGACAATAGGCGAAAGCGACTATTTATTGGCGATTTTGACTTTTCTTTGGTCGCTTGTAGATTTGCAGGAAGCCCGATGGCAACCGGGTGAACAACCGAACAAACTTTTGAAGTCGCGCGTGAAACGGCTTTCGTCATTGATGCCAACTTTACACATCACTTGTTTGGTTGTGAGAAAAGAGGTTTCTAAAAGTTCTCTTGCGGCTTCCATCCTAAGCCGCCTGATATAGTGGTAGATACTTTCGCCGGTTTCATTTTTGAATAAATGACGCAATCGTGAAGAAGATAAATTGACGTGATGAGCGATTTCATCCACTGAAAGTTGTTGATGGATATTCTCGCTGATGTAATCTATCGCTGCCGCGATTCGTTTATCCATGGTTTCTACCTTCTCCACTAAAAATGCTCGTGAGATTTTAATTTTCTTTACCCCGCTCTCCTTCACCGACAAATGACGGTGAAGCCAACGAAAGATGGTTGAAGCCAACGAAAGATGGTTGAAGCCAACGAAAGATGGTTGAAGCCAACGAAAGATGGTTGAAGCCAACGAAAGATGGTTGAAGCCAACGAAAGATGGTTGAAGCCGACTCACATCAGCTTTCGTAATTTATTTTGTTTTTGACAGTCTTGCAACTGGCTTTGCAAAGCTGCTCACTGAATTTCCGCTCAGAGCCAATGAATTCACCTGGCTCAAGGGGTGCAAGAGGAAAACTGTAAAATTTTTCTGACAGCCAGGATTATACTTAATCTCTTTTTGATGTCAAAACCATACTTAATCATCGCAGAAAAGGTTCGTGATTTTTTATTCAACCGGTACGCGCAAGCGAAACTCGGTGCCGTGATTATCCATAACCGGGCTGAGGAGTTCAACAGCGCCACCGAGTTCGACAATACGGCGTTGCACGATGGCAAGCCCTAATCCGGTGCCGCGTGATTTCGTCGTATAAAATGGCTCGAAGACGCGCTGCTGCTCTTCTATAGAAATGCCGGAACCGGTATCGCGAATGCTGATGGCTAATTGCTTTTTATTTTTCCCATTCGTTGGGTTGTCGCTTGCGAGTTTCGCTTCTACCGTAACCGCCCCGCCTGATTCGGTCGCTTGAATCGCATTCAATATCAGGTTGCCGATGACTTCACGAAGCGCAGCGGCTTGCGTACCACTGAGCAACTGTTCGTCTGCAACCTGCGCGGTTAAATTAACGCCGCGCTCATGGGCTTCTTTGCTAAACAGCGCAACTGTTGCGCTGATGAGTTCCGTAAGCGATACGGGTTCAGTGTCGGCGCGTCCTGGTCTTGCGAACGATAATAACTGCGAAACCGTGTGATTGAGGCGGTCAATTTCGCTGACGATGATTTGCAAATCGCGATCATAATTTTTCAATTCGTCTTCTTCGCGCATCACCTGGGCGATGGATTTAATCGATGAGAGCGGATTTTTCACCTCGTGCGCGATGGTCGTTGCCATCTGTCCAAGGGTTGCCAGGCGTTCACGGTTTGCCAGTTCGCGCTCAAGGCGAATCTTTTCTTCAATCAATAACCCGGTTTCAACTTCAACCGCGACCTGCCCCGCCAGCACATCGAGCAGGGCACGTTTTTCCGAAGTCAGGGTGTGCGGCTCGGCGGCGATAGCGAGAAGCCCTATCAGATTGCCTTCGCGTTTTAGCGCATAAACCGCATTGGCTTTGAGCGCCGCAACGTCTTCGTCATTTTCAACAAAATCGCTTTGCCATTCCTGCATTTTGGTAGCAAGTCTTTGTTCCGGGCTGTCGGCTGCGGCTTTCTCAATCACAAAAATTTTTACGTCGGTGAGTTCAAGCCCGCGCCGAATGGTTTCTTCAACATAATGCAAAAGCGATGAGAGTTCTCCGAACCCTTCCGCGCCTCTAGTGACCTGTCGCACGACATCACGATAAAGCTCAATCTCCTGGGTAAAAAGCCCGCGCACGGTTCGATCCATGAAACGCACAAAAGGTCCCGCAAGGGCAAAGATGCCTAGAATCAAAATCGCTTCGATCACATAACCCGGACGGTTGTAGCGTTCGACAAGAAATTGTCCCAACTGACGAATGCCGTAAACATAAATCACGATAAAAACCACCGCCGATGAAGCGTAAACGATGCTGTCTTTGATGGCGATGTCGATGATTTTGTAGCGATAGATGTGATAGGCAACCAGGAATGTCGGAAGCAGCGAGAGCAACATATACGACACCCAGAAGATGTCGCCCGGTTCAACCCGACGAATGCCGACGGCGATAAATTCAAACGCCCCGTTGAAAACGAACTGCACGGCGAGGCGTTTAAAAAACTGGCGTTCGCGAGTCGCCCGTTCATCGAGTTTTCGGGCAATCACCCAATCAATCGCTGCGCACGTCCACAGCGTCAGCAGATACCAGATGGAATAAGGGAGCAACAGTTTGCGGAGTTTGATTAAGAAGGGGTCATACGCGCCTTTGTTTACCAGGTAAATCGCCAGCGGCAAAAACAGCATCGGCAGGTAAACCAGAATGGCAGACCATCGCACCTGCCGCGCGGTAATTTTTTTGTAGTTATCGATGAGCGCGTAAAAAGCGATGTGCGCGTGAAGGAGCGCCGCAGGCAAAAGCGCTACGCCGGTCATCGTCAGGGTGTTCCAGATGCGAAGCCCTTCGGGGAAGGTATTGCGCCCGAGCAGCAATTCGTGAAGCGTGATTGACAGGTTGCCGACAAACCAGATGCTTAAACAAATGCCGAGAACCACGAAGGTGCGTTCATATTGGGTGAGGGTTTGCTTTGACCCTAAACGTCTTTTCCAAATCAACCAGGTGATGTAAACATGCAACGCCGCGCCTGTTGCAAACCCGACCAATTTGAGAATAGAAAGAAAAGACATAATCGGTAGCCGGTGGTCAGTAGTCGGTAGTTGGTAGTTGGTTCGCTATGAAAAAATCTGGTTACTATAAAAGCCGTAATAGTACAGCTTTTGGACAAACACAAATTTTTACTGGCTACCGGCTACTGACTACCGACTACCGAATTACCAGGCAATTGCATAACGCCCGCGTCGCGGGTCGGCTCCGGCTTCGATGACGTTGGCATCCAGACGGAACATCACCACGGTTGGCGCAGAGGCATTTGCCCACGCGCCCACGGCTTCGACTTGGTGACCGCGTGCTTGCAGGTTCACTAAAATTTCTTTGCTGATGCGGTCTTCGAGTTTGAGTTGTCCCGGATTGAAGCGATGGTCATCGAACGAACTCACCAGATGCAGGCTTTGAAAGCGCGGCGCTTCGACGGCTTCCTGCACATTCATGCCAAATTCGATGATGTTCAATAACACTTGTAGAAGCGTCTGGTCTTGGTTGTCACCTCCCGGCGTTGATAACGCCAGGAAAGGTTTTCCGTCTTTCATCACCAGCGTTGGCGTGAGCGTAATGCGCGGGCGTTTACCCGGCTCCAAAACATTGGGATGCCCGGCTTCGAGTAAAAACGATTGCATTCGCTGTCCCATCAACACGCCCGTATCGCCAGCGATAACCGCCGGAAGCCACGCCCCCGATGGCGTCGCTGAAAAGACATTGCCATCTTTATCAATCACATTCACACAAGTGGTATCGTTGGCGCGTTCGGCTTCCGGCACTTTCGATTCGCCTGTCAGTTGTGGTTGCGGGCTGTTGAGTAGCGGCGCTTTATTCACAGGGTCGCCGGGGCGCTGTTCCATCGAAGCCTTACCAGCATCAATCAAATTGCGCCTGAGCGTCGCATAGTCTTTCGATAACAACGCTTCGGCGGGAACTTTGACAAAATCGGGGTCGCCATAAAATTTATCGCGGTCGGCAAATCCCAGTTTCATCGCTTCAACCAAAGTATGAATATAATCGGGCGAATTGTGTTTGTGGGCGCGGAGGTCAAAGCCTTCGAGAATGTTCAAGGTTTCAAGCATCGCAGGACCTTGCGCCCAGAATCCGGTTTTATAAATTTCATAACCGCGATAGCTGGTTTTTGTTGGCTGTTCGACTTTGGCATGGAAGGCTGCGAAATCAGCGGCGCGAATCAAGCCGCCCTGCTTTTCTGAAAAATCCGAAATCCGTTTGGCAATCGCGCCTTTGTAGAAATAGTCACGCGCCGCCATCAAACTACTATGTCTGCCTTTGGTTTTTACGCGCTCACCGGCAGCAACAATCGCCCGCAAAGTTTTGGCGAGGTCTGGTTGCGAAAATATCTCGCCCACTTTCGGTACGCGACCATTCGGCAGAAAAATTTTTCTGCTGGTTTCCCAACGTTCAAAAATTTTGCGCGTGCGTTCGATGTAACTCACTCTGAGTTCATCAATCGGAAACCCATCGGCGAGTTCGATTGCCGGTTGCATCACCTCTGCAAGCGACTTGGTGCCGAAGCGGTCAAGCGCGACAATCGCCGCGTCGAGTACGGCTGGAACGGTTGCCGGTAAAATTCCCGATGAGGGAATCACGCCGGGTTGTGCGCCGCCGTCGTTGATAGAAACGTATTCCGGCGCGCCGCGATAAACCGGACACTCTTCACGCTCACCGCGCTTTTGTCGTTCGATAAAAAACTCGCGGGTTGCCAGTTTCGGTGCGGTGCCCTGCCCATTGATAACCGCCGGCGCTCCTTTTGACGGTTTAATAATAATCGGCACTTCACCACCAAATGAAAAATGCGAAAACTCAATCACCGAGGCGGCAAGCATCGCCGCGCATCCTGCATCAATGGCATTGCCGCCTTGTTGCAAAAGACGCATCCCGGCTTCTGCGGATAGCGGCTGACCGGCAGCAACTGCACCGCGTTTGCCACGCACCACCGGACGAAAAGTTTCCGCTTCGGGAGTAATCGTCGAAGCGAAAAAGACGGCAAGCATCAATACAAAACTTACGAAACTCGCAAGGGTTTTCATGGCACGCTCCTTTGTTGACGTGAAGTGATACTGGCAAGTTTCTGTCTTCGATGGGTGATTGTCAACGCGAGAAACTGATTGGTGCGGTTGGCGTTGGTTGTACGCGAGGGACTGGTTTCAAGCAGTCGAAAGATAAAGGCGATGAGGGTTTCACAATAACGAAAATTTTTGATTCAAACGCCCGACAGATTTTAATTTTGAGATTCTTGCAGTATGGAATGAAGCGCGGGTGATTGCAGACGCTGACCGGGCATATAGATTAAGTGAAAAGATGATAGCGGGCATTGAGTTCAATCAACCCGGTAATTCCAGGTCTTCGAGAATCAATTTAGCGATGCGTTCGCGGTCTTCGCGACGGCGAATATAACGTCGCCGGTCAGTGCCTTCGGTATCAATCCAGGTCACATTGTCGATAACAATCAATGTGCCGAGGGTATAGCGCATAGACCTGCGGCGTTCTTCTAAACGACGGTCTGAGGAAACCCGTCTTTCAGTTCCATCCCACTGGGGCATAAGTACCTTCACTATTTCACTGCAAATCAGTGAAACCGGTTAAACCTGAAAAGTTTGGGGGCAAACCGGCAATTGATAAATCGTTTTGGGAGTTGCTCAGCCTGACGGGCTGATTTTGCTTGGATTTAGTTTTTGATAAATCTGAAAACCTCTGTGCAACCGGAATTTTTATCAATCACCGTAACTTTTCATTTGAGGAAAAGGGCAAACGTCGGAAGTTTTTCAGAAGATTGAGGAAAAAATCTCACTGCCTATTCGGATAGATGAGTTATTTAAACGCCTTGGCTTGTTTATAGTTGCTGTAGCGTTCGATGATCTTTTTTACATAATTGCGGGTGACCGGAAATTCAATCCGTTCGATGAAATCTGTCTGCGAGAGTTTGGTAAGCTCCGCGTCATTTGCCCAGCGGTCAACATTCGAGGGACCGGCATTGTATGCCGCAAGCGCCACCGCAAGGGTTGCCGATTTATTGCGGTAGCGATTCAGCAGATTTTGCAGATACCAGCAACCGATGTGCATATTGATTTGCGGATTGATGAGCGCTTTTTCAAGTTGCGGGTCGCGCTGATTTTTATACTGGTCGGTAATGTTGGAAAGCGCGTCTGAGAGGTTGCGCGAATGGGTCGAATCAATCCATTCCTGAACCGCTATCGAGGTGACCTGCATCAGACCTATGGCATTTTGCGAACTGCGGGCTTCGGCATCGAAAAACGACTCTTCGTAAATTACCGCTTTGACGAGTTCGGGTTCGAGTTGATATTTCGGAGAGATTTCGGCAATCAGTTTGTCATAACGATGGGTGCGATAATAAAAAAGGCTGAAAGCCACAGCGATTGCAATGACTATCAGCACAACCAGAGCGATCAATATTTTGCGAAACATCGTGGGGCGTACTCGCGACCTATTTGAGTTTGAACAGTTCGGCAGATGCTTCCTGAGTAAAAGCCAGCGCCGTGGGGTCGGAAGGCACAAGTGAATCTAAATCCGTCGAGCGATACTTGTAACTGATTTTTCCATCGGCTGACAAATACAACCGCAAATCGCCTTGCTGCATATTCCCCGGCGCGGCGCTTAAAACAATAGTCTTGCCAACTTGACGGGGTTTGAATAACCCTTCGGCATTGCCCGCAATCACAATGTCGGCTTGCGGATTTTCGTTAGCCAGTTGCATCGCCGCAGCCATTTCAGCATGTGCCAGTATGACCAGCACATCGCAGCTTTTTCTTAGTTGCGGAAGATAACGGCGCGCCGTTTCAAACATACTTTTCACCGTCGCATCCATCATCCCCGAACCCACCCTGAGAGGTTCGGCTAAACCGAGAAAGCCGATTCGCAAAGATTTTTTTGCGCCCTTGATTCTTGCTCCCCGCACCTCTTTAATCAGGTAAGGGGCTGGCGGCGCGACGTTGTCTGCAAACACTCCATTGGCGCTGACCAGATTCTTGAGCATGGATAATTTAGCCGTTCTTTCCTTGATGCCATCACGCCCCAGCAGGCGATTGGCAAACAGCAAATCATAGCGTCCGAGATTGATCACATCCAATCCCCAAAAACTGTACGCCTGCGCCACCTGTTCGTTTTGCAGCACGATATAAGGGGTTTGGGTTTCACTGTTGTACCAGAATTGACCGACATCAACATTGAGCACAGGGGTTTCTTTAAATTTGTTTTTGAAGGCTTCGATATAACCGATGCGTCGCGCCAATCCGCCGCGCGGCACATTACAATCACAGAGTTCAAGATTGCCGCGCATATTCGCGCCAAAGAGTAGCGCCATCGCCGCGCCGTCGTCTGTGCCCAAACGCTCATCAAAACTCTGCGCTTTTGCGGTATCAATCAGAATGTCGCTATAGAGCGGCGCTTGCGCCAGTGCGCTTACCAGAAAAAAGGTCACAATAAAAAAACTGAAGAATAAATTTCTCACCATAAAATAAAGCCTATAAATTTATTTGCCTTGTGCGCTTTGATAGTTTGAATTCGCAATCACGGATTGTAAAGCCTACAGAGATTTTTGCCGCTGGAAAACGCCGGTTGAATAACCCTATCCTGTAACCGAGGTATGATAACCCAATTTGGCGGAAGCTTTTTCGGCGGCATCTTTAACCAGTTCGACGATTTTTGTAATCGAGGCTTTATTCACCTGTGCCGTGGTGCCGCTTACGCCGATTGCCGCAACCGCATTTCCCAAGCTATCAAAAACCGGTACAGCCACACACCTCGCGCCCAAACTGTTTTCCTCATCGTCAATCGCGTAGCCTTTGGCGCGCACCTTGTCGAGTTCGCGCAAGAAACTACTTTGTACGGTGATGGTTTTCACCGTACGTTTTTTCAAACCGTGTTGTTTAATGATGGCTTCGACTTCAGCAGGTGAAAGATATGCCGCAATGGCTTTGCCAACCCCCGTTGAGTTGACCTGCATACGTTTGCCGACCCAGGTATCCATGCGGATGAAACTGCGCGGTTCGACCTTGGCGATATAGACCGCTTCGCCGTGGTCGAGAACCGCAAGATGCGCCGTGAGGTTGGTTTTTTCAACCACTTTTTGAATGACCGGCAATGCCGCCTCTTTAACATCGGTGCCAATCTCGACGCGCTGCCCCAGACTCATCACTTTCAGTCCCAGTCGATATTTTCCGGTCGCCTGGTCAAGATTTAAATAGCCGAGATTTTTCAAGGTTCTTAACAGGTAACTTGCGGAACTTTTGGGAATCTCCAACTGGCGGCAGATATCCGAAAGCGTCAATCCGCTTTTACGCGCCGCAATCGCTTCAAATATCGCCATCGTCCGTTCAATCGCCGTTGACGAGGTCTCTTCTGTTTTCATTATCACCTCCGTTTATTTGTCCATAAGCCGAACAAAGATTTTAGCCGTTCATCGCCGTTTACAAAAGGCGGTAGACCATATTTTGAATTTTTGTTCGATATGTTGAACAACTCGAAAAAAGTTGTAGATTTGCCCCGGTCTGTACGGTATATTTTTACCCGTTCAAAATGTTATCTACTTGTTCGGTATATTGAACAGCTTATCAGATTATAAATTTTGCAAATGAGCAAAGCCTGATTGCCAAAGCGGCTTGATACCAAACAAGGCTCCGGCAGTAAAGGAAGGGTTATGGCAGATAAACGAATCAATTGCGCTCCGGGCGGCATTGGACTGCCGAACGGATTTCTGGAATTTTTATTGCCGCTTCATCGCGAGTTTACCCCGCGTCAGCAGCGACTTGCGGCAAACCGCAGTGAAGTGCTTGCCCGCGCGCATCAGGGTGAATTGCCCGATTATCCTCCTCTCTCCCAAGCGCGAACCTCTGATTGGCAAATCGCATTGCCCAAGTGGTGCAACGATCAACGCAATCAAATGACCGGTCCCGCCGATGACAGCGAACTCGTGGTCAAGATGTTGAATTCGGGCGCGCCCGGCGTCATGCTCGACCTCGAAGATTCGATGGCAAACACCTGGGATAACCTCTTGCTCGGCTTTGCAAATATCTTTAAAGCTCTGGACGGCACCCTCACCTATTTTGACAGTAAGCGCAACCAAACCGTCGCCATTAAAGAAAGCCGCACGGTCATCTGGTTGAGAGTTCGCGGCTTGCACCTCAATCAAGCTGGACTTTTCCCAGACCCTGACGAATTGATGTCGGCTTCGCTTTTTGATGCAGCGCGCCTCGTTTTTGAAATCGACCCCGCGAAATTAAAACACCCGCTGGCGTTTTATATCCCGAAATCGGAATCCGCAGAAGAAGCCCGGTGGTGGCGCGACCTTTTTCAAACGTTAGCCGGAGCCAGAGGTTTACCGGCTGATTACATCAAGTGCATGGCGCTGGTGGAATCGCACCCGATGGCTTATGAAATGGAAGAGTTCCTCTTCAATTTGCGCGATCATATACTGGGTTTAAATCTGGGGCGTTGGGATTACATGGCGAGCCTGATTCATTTCAATTTGCAAAATCCCGAATGGGTGTTGCCTGATAGAAATACCATTCCCCACGACATCGCTTTTTTTCAACGCCTGCGCGAATCTCTGGTTGAAACCTGTCATAAACATGGACTGCTGGCGATTGGCGGCATGACCGCGCTTTATCCAAGCCGCACGGATGCGGAACTCAATGCACGCGCTTTGAAAGTTTTGGCACAGGACAAGCGCAATGAAGCAAGTTGTTTGATGGACGGCGCGTGGACCGGACACCCGGACCAGAATGAAATCGCCGTCGCGGAGTTTCCTTTTCCCAATCAAATCAATGCGCGAAAACCCAATGTTGATGCGCACCCGGATTTGCGCCCTGTGGCAAAAGGCATTGGCAAACAGACGCTTGCCGGTACACGCGCCGCCGTGCGCACGGTGATTCGCTATCGCAATGGGGTATTGAACGGCAAAGGCGCAAGTCTGCTTGACGGTTATATGGAAGACCTCGCCACCGACCGCATCTATCGCTTGATGATTGCGCAACGCATCTTGCATCGCGACACAGTCAAAATTGTTGATGATGAGGGCAAAGCGATTCGTCACACGCCGGAACTGGTCAGCGAATTGTTTGATGAAGAGTTGAATCGAATTATCAGAGAACTCCCCGCGAATACAGACGAAGCAACGATTGAAAAATATGTTCAGGCGCGACGCATCAGCGAAGAGATGATTGCGCGCGGCGAATTTAATCCCATTTAAGGCAAACTCCCTAAGGTTTGCAAATTTCAAAATAAAAATATTCAGGAGGCTTTCCCGTTATGAACTTCGATGGCAATACTGCCTTAACAATTGCACATTCCTGGCGAACCGACAGCCGCTGGAAAAACATCAGGCGCGATTACACCGCAAATGATGTAGTGAAATTGCGCGGCTCCATCACCATTAAACATACGCTTGCAGAAATCGGTGCCGAAAGACTCTGGAAATTGCTGCACACCGAAAATTACATCAACGCGCTTGGCGCGCTCACCGGCGGGCAAGCCGTGCAACAGGTGCAGGTTGGACTCAAAGCGATTTATGTGAGCGGCTGGCAAGTCGCAGCCGACGCCAACAGCAGTTGGCAAACCTATCCCGACCAGAGTCTTTATCCTGTGGATAGCGTTCCCAATCTGGTGCGTCGCATCAACAGTGCCTTGCAACGCGCCGACCAGATTCAATCAACTGATGGGAAATCCGACACCTACTGGTTTGCGCCGATTGTAGCTGACGCCGAAGCCGGGTTTGGCGGCAACCTCAACGCCTTTGAACTCATGAAAGCGATGATTGAAGCCGGCGCAGCGGGGGTGCATTTTGAAGACCAACTGGCATCCGCGAAAAAGTGCGGGCATATGGGTGGAAAAGTTCTGGTGCCAACTTGCGATTTCATTCAAAAGCTCGCCGCCGCAAGACTCGCAGCAGATGTTTGCGGGGTGCCGACCGTGCTGGTAGCGCGAACCGATGCCAACGGCGCGAACCTTTTAACCAGCGATATTGATGAACGCGACCGCGAGTTTTTAACCGGCAGTCGAACCAGTGAAGGATTTTTCGATGTGCGTGGTGGACTCGATTCGGCAATCGCTCGCGGGCTGGCTTATGCGCCTTACGCCGATATGATTTGGTGCGAAACCTCTGAGCCGAACCTCGAAGAAGCCCGCCGGTTTGCCGAAGCCATCTTGCGCGAACATCCGGACAAACTGCTCGCCTACAATTGCTCGCCATCGTTTAACTGGAAAAAAAAGCTTGATGAAGCGACGATTGCAAAATTCCAGCGCGAACTCGGCGCAATGGGCTACAAATTTCAATTCGTCACGCTTGCCGGATTTCATTCGCTTAACTTCGGAATGTTTGAACTGGCGCGCGGCTACAAAGAAAGCGGCATGACCGCTTATGCGCATTTGCAGGAGCAGGAATTTGATTCGGAAAAATATGGTTATCGCGCCACCAAACATCAGACGTTTGTCGGCACAGGATATTTCGACACCTTGGCGCAAACCATCGCCGGCGGTCAAATTTCAACCGCCGCGTTGAAAGGTTCAACCGAAGAAGAACAATTTGATGAAGAAGCTGAAGAAGCCGCCGCTTAAATTTGCAATCAGGTTTTAAACCCCCGCTGGTTATTTTTTCAACCGAGTTTCCGTTGCAGCCACAACCCGCCGACCGCTTATCGAATGTCCCAAAGCGGTCGGCATTTTTATCTATCTGTTGCGTGCCGACAGAAGAGGTCAGGGGTGAGAGCCAGACGATTTTTCTTAAAATCGCCCATAAATTTACGGTTTTTGCGGTTGCCCTTTGAAGCGCACCAGATGATTGCGTTTGATGCCTTCGCCTGTGAGAACCTCAGCAACCGAGTATTTCTCTTCAACCGTGACGATTTTGATGGTGGCCATTTTTCTATCCGGAGTTCCCAGCGTTTTGCCTGTGGTTGGGTCAATCAGCGGGTCTTGCGGTTCGTAAATATCGAACTCCATACCGGCACGGATACCAAAGTCCGCACCCACGTTGATATAGACCAAATCGTTACGCACATCGATCACCCGCCCTGCCCAAGGCGTCTTTTTGATTTGCGCGATGATTGCTGTCAAAGCGCCTTCAATCGCTTCTCGTGAAGCTTGACCGAGAGGCGTGTTTTCGTAGGATGAAATGCTGAACTCCTGATGATTACGGGTTAAATCGGCGCTCACGCCGGTCATAGCGGCTTTGCCCTCCGAGCGATGCGCGAAGGTGACTTCGCCGGTTGTCGCATCTATCAAGCGAATATCGAGCGCGACCATCGCCGTGACCCGTTCGGATTGCGCTTTGAGAATCTTTAAAGGTTTAAAGGTGCCGCCAAGACTTGAACGATTATAAGTGAATTCGGTAATGTCGCCGGTGATGAGCAATTCCGCGCCGATGATTTTACCTTTTGCGGCAGCCGTTTCTTTATTGACTCTGCCGGAAGCCCCGAAATCCTGTTCGCCTAACACCTCCCTGACTTTGGCGCGTTCGGTGATAATGAATCTGCCGGTGTTCAACAATTCGGTAGTCAGCATCTCCGTAAGCCCCAATGCGAATTCGGCAGGTGCCGGTAAACTCACAGTGGTCGTGCGCGAATTGCGGTCTCTTTGCGTGGTCTCTTTGAATGCTGAGCCTGAAAAATCCACCACGGCAATGCGCAGTTTCGGCGCATAAGTCAGGTTGGGTTGTTGTCTCAAGGCAATTGCCTGAGTTGGCGAAATCAAAAAGAATGAAAACCAAATCGGCAGAACTTGCAAAGGGAATCGTTTATGACCAGTGAAGCGTAACATTTTACCTCCAAGGAAATTTTCTGCGGCGCATTCATTTTTTAGCGCGCAGGACAACCGTTTGCTCTTGACCTTCGTGTACTTCAAAAATGATCGGGTTGTAATCGCCCTTTTGCTGCCATCCGCTAACCCTGTATCGCCCGGCGGTAAACGGATATTTCACCCCCGCGTGTCTGAAAATATTTTCATTGCCGCCCATTCGAGCGACAAAACATCGGTCGTTTTTATCCGGGCTGCCATCGGCTTTTTGATAAATGAATGTCACATAACCGACGGGAACGGAGATGTCGAAATGCTGAACTTTTTCTTCGGTTATGACAGTGCTCTTCTTGGTGTAGGCAGCCAGACGGTTAGGTAAAACCACATCATAGACGCCGGGAATAACCGTCGCGCCGTTTACCACGTGAATGACATATTTCTTTTCACCGTTTTGCCAGAGTTCGTAATTTTCACGAAACCACTCGCCCGAACCGGAAGCAACCATCTTCACGGTTACTTTAACGGTGTGGGTCATACCAAAAACGATTTCCTTATGGTCTCCGGCGGCAAAGGTTTCGCTTACCGACAAATCATTCGCCGCATTGGGACGGGCGCGAAATTCATAAGTGCCTTCATCGAGGTAAACTTCATCAGTCGGACGAAAACTGAAAACCACTTTTCCGTTTTGATAAGCGTGAATGAGCGAGCCGCTTTGCGTTTCACCTCGGTTGATAAAACGGGCACGAACCGACGGGGGGATTGCCGCCATAACTTTGATAAGTGTCGGTTCGCTGTCACGCATTTCAACTTTTTGTATGGTTGGTTTGTAGAGGTTGCCGTTTTGCGTCAGCACGCCAGCCGTCAACAGATAGGCGCCTGCTTGCACGGTGTTGTGGTGTTCGCTGCTGACCTTGTAAATTTCCTTGCCAGCGCGCGCCAGTATGCCGCTTACCGCAATGCTTTTGCCCGACGAATCAACGCCCTGCAAAATCAAGGAAGCGGCGACAGTTTCTTGCTGAATCTTGACCAATTCAGCAGCCAGCGCCGTTGCCGAGTGGGCATCGTGGTAGGCGGTGCCCGCGGCTTCGGATATACATCTGAGGGTTTCTTTCTCTTTGCTTGCAAGCCCGAAGCCGACGACGTGAACGCGGATTTTTACATTTTGGTTTTTCCATTCCCGAACCAGCGCGCAAGGGTCTGCCTGGCATGACTCAATGCCATCACTGATGAGGATGATTTCACCATTGCGGTCACCGAAATCCTGCAACGCTTGCGTAAGGCTGTAGGTGATCGGGGTTCTGCCAAGGGCGTTGATGCGGTTTATCTGCTTGTCCAGTTCGGCGACCACTTTGTCCGGCGAGTTAAATGGAATCAGTAATTGTGAATCCGTACAGTCTTCTTTATTACGATGTCCATAAACCCGTAGCGCCAATTCATACCCCGCGAATGGGCGCGCGACGAAATCCTTCAAGACCTGTTTGGCAACTTGAATCTTGCTGGTCTTATCGGGCAGTTGTGCCGCCATCGAACCCGAAGCGTCAAAAATGATATAGATGCCATCGGCTTTTTTCGCTTGTCCGAAAGCTACGATTGCCGGCGACATTTCACCGGATGGTTGATTTTTCGCTTCGCGTGAACCAGCCTCAGAAGATAAATCCGCAACCGGCGCACTTTGAACGAAACAACCGGTGAACGCGACGCAGAGAATTGCTAAAAAGTATTTCGATTTCATAGCTCGGTGATAATCCTTAGATGGAGTCAGGTAGAGTGTCGTCAGCGCGGATTCAGAAGTTTTTCAACTTTCGCTTTCAAGGCATCTATCTTTTTCTGGTCTTCTTCGAGTTGTTTTTGCGCTTCTTTGAGGCGCTCGCGCAGCCTGCGAATTTCAGGGTCTTCTCGGTGCGGTTGCTGTTCGATAGTCGGCAGCCTGCTTAACAACTCGGCTAACTGCTTTTTAAGATTATCGAGCCGTTCCTGAGCTTGGAAGATACACCTTTCGAGTTGTTTTAAGGTCTCCTCGAAATTTTTGCGTTCCTCTTCGGAGGCATTGACGGGTGGCGGTTGTAACTTATCAAGTTGGTCGGCGCAATAGGCTATGGCAGTGCGCGCATAACTGATGGCTCTTTCGAGCCGGTCAATATCCTGTTGCAGGTCAAGGCTCAAGGCAAAGCCGAGTGTTGAAAAGCACAAGATTCCCAAAATGCTGATACCAATCTTTTTCATGAATTCTCCTCTTTGGGTGAACAACCGGTTATTGCAAATTGCGGAGCCGCCGGCGATGAAGCGCCGCACAACTCCGCAGTTGTTTCTCCTCACAACTTATTGGTGAATTTCAGGTCGAGATAACCGTGGTCGCCGCCGTTTCCGGTTTTTAAATCGATATGGACATAATCATCTTTTTCCAGTGGCGGGGTGAATTCCAGGGTTGGCGAGGAACTGGTCTTTCCTTCCACGACCCGCCAACTGTTGTTTTTCACGCGACCGAATTTATTTTTGATTTCGACGCCCAGAATCTCCAACCCGCCCGTCCCTCGTTTTTCAATAATCTCTGCGTATTTTGCAGTATCTAAATTTTCATTCGTGCCGGTGGCTGTAGCGGTGCCGCTGAAAAATGCATAACTGGCGCTGACGCTCAAAAAAATTAGGCTGATGGTAATGAAACCAGCGAGCGGTTTTTTACTCATGATTTCGATTCTCCTTTACCTGTCAGATTGATTTGCACGATAACGATGGCGTGGATTGCCAAACCGCATTGTCGCATCCGACCGGACGAAACTTTACAGGCACATCGCTACCGATAGTTTTAGAGAGAGCAATCCAGGTTTCACTTACCTACAACAGACATTTTTTACGATTTGGCAGAACGAGAAAAAAAAGTTTTTAAGGCGTCAGCACGACCGTGCTGATATAAATTCCACTAGAGGTTGCCACCAGTCGGGCGCTTCCGGTAAACCTTGTAAGCTTGCCTCCTGCCATTGCTTCCGCCCAAGCCGTTGCCCGACACTTCGTCGTATCTACGGTCACACAATCCGCTTTGATAAGCACGGTTGCGTATCCTTGAGCGTCAGCCTGCGCTTTTGTTGGCGCGGTAGCGCAGGCGCAATCTTCGCCATCAATGGCAATGCTTATCGTTGTCCTTTCGCTAAAAACGGAATTTCCCGCGCGCACTCTGAAAGACTGCTCAAATGCAGTCAGCGAGGTTGCCGCAAACAGCAAACCGCCGAGCAAAAAGGTTAAAATCGAGACGCGCATGATTTCGCCTTCCGTCCTGCTTTCGGAGAGATTTCTGAAAATGTTGTCCACTAAGTTTCAACAGACATTATGATTTTTGCGATGACGGATTGAGAAAAATTTCAGCGATAATTGCCGACCAGGATAAACGGCGACCAGTAACGCGGGTGGGTGAGCGGGCGATTGCCGTGATTTTCAACCACCGTGAGGTTGCCTTTGAGCATGGCTCTTTGGGTTTGCGCCAGAGCTTCGGCTTTATCAAGCGAGCGGAGATTTTGATAAAAGGTTTTCATAAATTCGGCGGTCGGTCGGTCACTGACGGGCAGCAGACTGGCAAAAACGCTGTTGGCTCCGGCGCGCAAAAACGCATCAATCAGCCCGATGCGGTCGCCATCGGCAAATTCATTGCCGCTTGCAGAAAAACTCTGTCCGGTTTGGCAAGCGCCCAGCGTAACCAGTTCGGCTTGCAATCCCAGTTCAAAAATTTCTTTCACCGTCAAATTGCCGTCGCTATCAGGCGAGCTGTGTAATTTAAGCCTGGATAGCAGCGGCATTTGGGGTTCAGAGACCGCGTGTGTGGCTAAGTGCAGATACTTGAAATGGGGCGCAAGTTGCGCCAGTTCACTCTCGGTTGCCGCCTTGCCGATGCGCGTTTCACCCTGAAAAATTTGCGCGACCGCTTCCGCTTCCTGAGCGGCATAGGCAAGCGGCAGCAATTCCGGTTCATCGGTTTCATTGAGTCCGAAACTGAGCATTGTCAAACTCTGCGGCAATTTTTGCGTTGGCGCGCGCTGCAAGGCGTCAGCTAAAAAGGAGCCGGTCGGTGTTTGAAACAGGGTGTAATCTTCAATCAAAAATTGCTGATGCCGGTTATCCATGCGCAGCAACGCCGCAAACGGCAGATCATGCATAGCGCCGAAAGGAATCAATCCCAAACGAGTGGTGTCGGCAAGCTGTCCGGTTTGTTCAATCGGCGTAATCAACGCTTGACGCAAATCTATGGCTACCGGTTGCCAATCATCTGCCGCAAGTTGCGGCATTGAAGGTTGCGTAGGCGAATCACTGAGCAACAGGGCGCGAAACAATCTGATTTTGGCAGAGAGATTGACTTTGGTAATCGGTAATTGCAGCGCGCGAACGGCGGCGCGGGTAATCACTAACGCATAGGTGCGATTGCCGATAAAGAAGTACTGTAGCAGTGCGGTTTTTTCATCCAGACTTTGACGAACTTCTTTCAAGGTCAGGGGTTTGGCTTCGCGTAGCAAGCGATATTGCGGATTGTTGAGTTCGTTTTGCAACAACAGGTCTTCGTATTCGCCATAAGCCTTATAGAGTTCTTGCCGTAGCGCGGCGCTGGCTTCGCGTTTTAGCTTTTCCGCCAGTCGCCGGATTTTCAAGACGGCTTGCTGTTCTTCGCGACTTTGCAATGGAGCATTGGTTTTTCTGCCGCTCATCTGTCTGACAAAATTTTTCAGCGAGCGGTAACGCAACTGTTCAAGAAAACGAAATGTCAGTTCTTCGGCTGAGTACGGTTGAGGCGTTATTTTGGACGCCGTTGTGGATTCAAGCAGCAGATTGAAGATGACATCGTAAGTGTGTTGATTTTGTCCGACAACCGGCAAGGCATCTGAGGTTCTGAAAATCCGCGCGTCAATCTCGGCAGCTTCGGTTAAATAATTGAGCGCTTCGCGACGACGCTGCTGCTGATTCATTAGCTGGGCTTTTAACACCGTCAGGTTAATTGACCGACCTTCCTCAAGTTCCGTGAGGGTGAAGCGGTCAGCTTCTTCAACCAAAGCAGATGCCTCTGCTAAATTGCCAAGTTTCAAGTGACACTCGCCCAGCAAAGAGATAAGGGTCACAACAAAGCGCTCATCGCTTGAGCCGGCGGCGCGTCCGATTGCCAGCGCCCGCTCCAGATAGGTTTTCGCGGCTTCGACATCGCCGTTTAACAAATGGGCATAACCGATGCGCGCGACCGTATATTTATAAACTAAGGATTTTTGGTCTTCGCTTTCCAGAACGCGGTTGAGCAATTCCAAAGTTTGCGCGTAATCGCCGGTTTGCAGAGAGATGGCGGCAATCAAAGCTTCTTCAGCAGGAATCAGTTTGTAGCCGCCTGCCCGACTCAAAGCAATACTCTGCGAATAAAATTCACTGGCTTTTCTCGGATTGCCCCAATCATTGTATGCCTGACCGAGAAATGCATAGGAATCGCATAATCCCGCCCAGTCGCCGATGCGCCGTTTGAGTTCGAGGCTCTCGTTTTGCAATTTTAGAAATTCAAAAAAGTCTCCCTTGTAGAGATGAATCAACGAGATGTTGCAAAGCGTAATAGCGGTGCCGCGCAACTGATTATGCCGCCAGTAAATTTGCAGAGCCGGTTCGTAGTAGGTGGTCAGGGGATTTTCGAGTTCGCCTTGAAACCACCATTTAACCGCGCCGATGTTGCGCAAGGCGTCAGCCTCTATGAGTTCGTCATTGAGGGCGCGACCCATTTCCAGCGCCTGAGTTAAATAGTCCAACGCCTGTTGCGGTTCGCCTTTGAGGTGATAGATTACCCGCCCCCAATCTATCAGTATCTGAGCGATCAATTGGCGGTCAGCCAATTCTTGCGCCAATGCCAGACTGCGCGCCTGACTTTCAATTGCCGCTTCGGCTTCACCGGTATTGAAATAGTTGACGCCCAGGGCATTCAACCAACGCGCCTGTAAAGCGGGGTCTTCGAGGGCTTCGGGCGCGAACGCCGCCAAGGTCTGTCGCGCTTCGATAAAATTGCCTCGCTGTTGCAGGCACAAAGCTTTTTCAAGTCGGGCGGCTGAGAAATTTTGATTAAGGCTCAAAGCTCTATTGAAATGGCTGATGGCGACATCAAGCTGCCAAAGGCGTTTGGCTTGCAGTCCGCGATTGAAAAAGAAAACGCTCACCGGAGCGCGCAAAGTTAAAGCGATTGCGGTAAGCAGAATGAGCGCAACACAGAGTCCGGCTATGCGGAAAACCGATTTTTTCCGCAATCGCAAGCGCCTTAGGGTATCGCGCCAATGTGCCAATTTTGCCTCTCAGTTTTCGCGTTCAATTGTCAGAGTAAATTTGCCGACCGGCGATTCTGCGGTCATGCCAAACGCCGATTTCGCCCCGACATACCAGTAATAAACCTGCGCGTCTCGTAGCGCGGCTTCGGTTGTTGACAAGCGCAACTTGCCTTCGCGGGTCGTGGATTGGAACAGGATGTCGCCTTTATCATTTAAGAGGGTAAACAGATAATGGTCTGCGCCTTCAACTTCAGACCATTGAAATTCGATGGTTGTGGTGTGGACAACCGCTCCGTTGACGGGGGCAAGCAGCAACGGAGAAGCGAGTAACGACGCTTCTTGCCGCCAAGTCTCTTGCGGCGACGCGGGTTGATGAGTCGGGCGAAGAATAAAGAACCACGCTAAGCCCATAATCACAATCAACGATGCCGCCACTGCCAACCCGCGTCGCCAATCCCCTGACCAGATCGCAGCAAATCGATTTTTTTTATTCGGTAAAACTTGCGCTTGCGCTTTTAACCATTCGGGAGCGCGCAGTTCATCAGGGGGAACTTTCGACAACTCCTGTTGCGCGACCAGCAATTGACGACACCCGCCACATAAACTCAAATGCTGTTCGATGGTTTCGCGGATTGCGGGCGAACCTGCGCCTGCAAGAAAATTCCGCAATTCCGCTTTCGTTAAACATTGGTTGCCAGACATAAAATCACCCTGTTAATCATCAACAGACAAAAACGAATTACTTCAACGCTGTCGCAAGTTTTTTCAACGCGCCCCTCAGACAGCTTTTGACTTCACGGTCACTGATCTGTAGCAACTCGGCTATATCTTGATGGGTTCTACAGTCCTCAAAGCGCAATTGAATCGTCAGTCGTTCTCTTGCCGTCAGTTTTGTCAACGCCTGATCCAAATGTTCCTGCGTTTCTTTGTATATCAACGCTTCTTCGGGGCTGGCACCGGCGAAAACCGGTTGAATGCCGATGCCGCTTTCGCTCTCGTTTTCCTCAAGCGATACGACGCCGCGCTGTCGCGCCAGATTACTCAATAATCGCCAGAGTTTTTTCTGGCTTAATGCGGCAAAAATTCTTTCCAACGCTTCCATCACTTCGACCAGTTCAATCGCTTGTTCACGCTGCAACTCTTCCTGGATTGCCGAAGGCAACAGACCTTTCCAGAAATACAGTTCAAAAATTCGTTGGTCACGCGCCGGTAATTGTTTGATGGGTTTCAACAGGCGTTTTCTGCCCTCTTGAGACCACACCCAATTGATGGAAAGATTTTTAACTACTTGCCTGAGCCAGGGAATCAAATCGCCATGCGTACCCGCATACCGCACCCCTTTTAACCGGCGAAAATCATCTTCGCAAAGTTTTTCGCAAATGTAGATGAATCTGTCCATTGCCTGGTCATAATCGAATCCGAGATAGCGCAGTGAGGAAAAGATGGTATCGGCATGGCGGTCAATGAAAATCCGCCAGGCAGCGTCCGCATCCTGATGAAACATTTCAAGTATCTCGGTATCCGAAAACGATACCGACACCAGGTGCAACGGGCTATCGCGCTTATCCGATTTCATCTCAAATGAGGAGAGGCCTTATCAATTTGAATTTCCAAACTTTTCAATAAACTATTGCCATAATCTGATTTCTTCGCCGATGCCGCGCGCTTTTGCCAACTGATAAACGCGAAGCGCCGTGGAAATATCTTCAAGAGCGATGCCGTTGGATTTAAACAGGGTGATGTCTCGCTCATCGTTTCGCCCTTTGATGTGACCGGCAATGAGGTGCCCGAGTTCCGTAACGGCGTCCCAGCTAATCACGCCGCGTTCGATTGCCGGCAGCAAATCGCCCGCTTCGATTTTCGATTGCTCGATGGAATCAACCGCGATGAGGTTGGCGCGACGCACCGCTTCCGTATCAATTTCAGCTTTCGATAAAAAGTTCGACCCTGCGGCATTGATGTGCGCGCCTTCACTGAGCCATTCACCAAGCAAGACAGGTTCGCGCCCCGAGGTAATCGTGATGATGATGGATTGACCGAGCGCCGCGTCTGCGGGCTTTTCAACCGGAATGACTTCAACGCCAAGCTCGGCAGACATCTTTTCAGCGAATGCCCGCCGGTTTTCCGGTTTGCGACTATAGGCTTTAACCGATTTGATTTTTCTAACGGCGCAGACCGCCGCAAGCTGACTTTCTGCCTGCCATCCGGTTCCGTAAATGCCAACCGTGTCGGCATCCTCGCGCGCCAGGTATTTGGTTGCCACGCCCGATGCCGCGCCGGTGCGCATCTGTCCGAGCTTGTCGGCTTCCATCATCGCCAGCAAATCGCCGGTCTCCGATTCGTAAAGCAAGACGAGAAAGCGCGCGCCTTTGCGCGATGCCGTGTAAGTTTTCAAGCCGTAAATTTTCTGCTTTCTATCGCCTGCCGACAAAACGTGCAACTGCGAAGTCGGCATGGCAACTCGCGAGCGCGGGCGATTGGTGGCTTTGCCTTCGGCTTGATTGCGCAAAACGCTTTCAACCGCTTCAAGCGCCGTTTGCATATCTAATAATTCGGTGATGTGGTGTTCTCGAAGTAGTAGCATAAGAAGTCCGGTGTCTGAAGTCTGGAGTTCAGTGTCCGCGATTAAATCCAGAGGGCTTATAACTGCGACGATGAAAAATTCGTTGCTCGATTTCTGACCCCAGACACCGGACTCCGGACTCCAGACTTTTATTTCTATTTCGCCCAGTAACCGCTGCGGGCGCGAACTGTGCCGCCTTTTTTCGATTCGACTTTGATGGCTCGCCAGGTGCTATCGTGTTTATCATTGGTTGGGTAATAGCCGATGGAATACTGCGCGCGCAAATCGTCAGCAACCTGTTTGTAAACGCCCGATAAATCATTCAAGGTGCGCACCGGGTATTCGCGTCCGCCTGTGCGTTCGGCGAGTTCTTTCATATCGCGCCGCGCAATTTTATACAAACCTATGTTGATTTTTTCTTTCTCTTCTTTGGGAAGCAAATCACGCGGCAGATGTTTTTCCATCGCTTCGGGCGCATATTCATCATAGTAGCGATTGATTTGACCTGGCGAAAAATTCAAATACGCAGGGTCAGCTTTATCTTTGAGTAAATTGGCAAGCGTCGCGGCTTCGGTATTGAGTTCGAGAAAGTAGACCGACGCTTCGGATTTTTCCACCAACTGCGAGATGTCTGCGTAATCCATCTTGCTGGTCGAATCGACGCCATCCGACATACAGACAATTGCCTTGCGCCCTTCGATGGTTTTCATCGGGCTGTCTTCGACGGCTAAAAACATTGCGTCATAAAACGAGGTGCCGGTTTTGGCGCTGAAACGGTAACCTTCCGGTGAACTGACCGGCGCGAGTTTTTCAATGGCTTGCAAGACCGACTCGCGCGAATCTTTGAAATCGGCAATCAACTCAACTTCACCGCTGAAGATGATCACCGCGACTTTATCCTGTGCGCGCAGTTCAGCGATGAAATTTTTAGCCGCCTGTTTGATTAATGCCAAATCGTTTTGCGTCGAACCCGACAGGTCTAACAGCAACATCAAGGTGAACGGCTCGGCGGTTGACGCGAAATGTTCGATGCGTTGTTTAACGCCGTCTTCGTAAATCGTGAAGTCATCGGCTTTGAGCGATTTCATTACCCGACCGGTACGGTCAATGACCGATGCCGTGACCATCACCAGATCGCTTTTCAGTTTTATCGGTTCGTCTTGCGGGTCTTGCGCTTGGACCTGACTCGCAAAAAATAGAACCGCGAAAAGTAAAATGGCTATGTTGAATTTGAACATCCGAAATCCTCTTGAAAAGTTCAACGAAGCAATCGTAACGCGGTTTCAATATCCCTGCCAAGAAAGTCAAAGACAAAACCGCCTGACGAATGCGATAACGGTATGCTATGGTGTTTTATTAAGCATCGAGCGGCTAAAAATTTGATTATTTCAAAAGTGATATGCCGCAAACATTCACACATTATCCAGCGAAGGAGAAATCATGTCACAAGTCAAAGAAGGCGACACCATTTCGGTGCATTACACAGGAAAGCTCGATGATGGAACGGTGTTTGACTCATCACAAGGCGGCGCGCCGCTCAGTTTTACAGTCGGCGCACACGAAGTAATTCCGGGATTTGAATCGGGCGCAGTCGGGATGGCAATTGGCGATACAAAAGAAATTGTTATTCCCCCCGACCAGGCTTACGGGCAATATCATGAAGAACTGGTCAAAGTGATTCCGACGGCGGCTTTTCCGCCAAACGTGACGCCGGTGCTCGGTATGGCGTTCGATATTCAATTGCCGTCGGGCGAAGCGATTCCGGTTCGGGTGATTGACATCGAAGGCGATGAAGTAACCATTGACGCCAATCATTTGCTTGCCGGAGAAACCTTGTTTTTTAATGTTGAGTTGGTCAGCATCGATAAAATGGCATCATCAATAATCATTCCTTAAAAGAGAAGCGCATTGGTCGAGCAAATCCGAATCGGCATAGATACGGGCGGCACCTTCACTGATTTTGTCATCACGCATGGCGCAACCATCGATGCTTTTAAAATTGCTTCAACGCCAGATAACCCCGCAGAAGCGATCCTTGCGGGAATTCATCGCGTGCTTGCAGAGACCGGCAAGTTGCCAGGTGAAATCGTTCATGGCACCACCGTGGCAACTAATGCCCTGCTTGAACGCAAGGGCGCGCGCGCGGCGCTTATAACCACAGCGGGTTTTGAAGATGTCATTGAAATCGGCAGGCAGGCGCGTCCCGAAATTTATAATTTTCTCGTGACACGACCTGCGCCGCTCATCGCCCGCGAACTCCGTTTTGGCATTGAAGAACGCCTTGCGCCCGATGGCACGGTGCTCACCAAACTCAATCAATCGCAACTAAAAAAAATCATCGCAAACATCAAGCGAAGTTCCGCCGAATCCATTGCCGTCTGTTTACTCTTTTCATTTGCTAACCCGGCGCACGAACAACAAATCGCCGAGGCTTTGGCAAAGCTTCACATTCCGGTTTCGCTCTCATATAAAATCCTGCCCGAATATCGCGAATACGAACGCACCTCGACGGTTGCCATCAACGCCTATTTAGTGCCGAAGATGTCGAAATATCTGCAATCATTAGAGTCTGGAGTCCTAAGTCTGGAATCTGAAGTCGGCGCGCCACTGAACACAGAAAGTTTTGCGAATATAAATTCAAATTCGATTCGTTCAAAAGCGAATCAGCAACATAGGTCTCGAAGTCAAAGACTCCAGACGCCAGACTCCGGACTCCGGACTTCCCTACGAGTGATGCAATCAAATGGCGGGTCGGTTTCCGCATCGACGGCGGCGAGTGAGCCTGTGCGGGCGATTTTGTCGGGTCCTGCGGGTGGCGTGGTCGGCGCTTTGCGCGTCTGCAAAGCCGCAGGATTTTCCGACCTCATCACCTTTGATATGGGCGGGACATCGACGGATGTGGCGCTGTGTCGCAATGAAGCCGGAACCACGAATGAGGCTATGGTAGCCGGTTTGCCGGTGGCGGTTCCTCTCATTGACATTCATACGGTGGGCGCGGGCGGCGGTTCGATTGCGCGATTGGATGAAGCGGGCGCTTTGCGCGTCGGTCCCGAATCGGCAGGCGCAGACCCGGGTCCCGCGTGTTACGGCAAAGGGGAAGCCGTGACCGTCACGGACGCCAATCTGGTATTGGGGAGATTTGCAGGCGGCGGACTTCTGGGTGGCGAGATGAAATTGGATATTGAGCGGGCGCGATTTTATTTAGCGAAACTCGCAAGCGAAATGTCGAAGGTGAGTCGCGAACGAGTTTCCGTTGAACGCGCCGCCCTTGGTGTGGTGCGCGTGGCGAATGCCAATATGGAAGGCGCGCTTCGCAAGGTTTCGGTTGAACGCGGGCAAGACCCGCGACTATTTTCGCTGGTGAGTTTTGGCGGCGCAGGTGGTTTGCATGTTTGTGATTTGGCGGCGGCGCTCAGAATTTCCCGGGTTATCATTCCGCGTTCGCCCGGTACACTTTCGGCGCTTGGGGTGTTGCTCGGTGATGTCGTGAAAGATTATTCGCGTACCGTGATGATGAAAACCGCAACCCTCAAGAAGGCAAAAATTGAAAGTGAATTTGTGGCGCTTGAACGCGACGCGCAAAAAGATTTACTACGAGAAGGTTTCGCAAAAGACCAACAGCGGTTGGTTCGTGCCGTTGCGATGCGCTACGTCGGGCAATCTTTTGAGATAGATGTAAATTGGCATGAGCGGTTTGTGCAAAGGTTTCATGCATTGCATCAAGAGCGTTACGGTTATGCGGATGAAACGCGCCCGACGGAAATTGTATCCCTTCGTTTGAAAGCCACAGGCGTGACCAATAAACCGAAACTGAGAAAATCAATAGTGAAAAAATCATTTAAGCCGGTGCCGGTTTACCAGGCGAAAGTGTTTCTCAGCGACCGCGCAAGCGAGGTGCCGGTTTATGAGCGCGACAGTTTGCAAGCGGGCGCGACCTTTAAAGGACCAGCGATTGTCACCGAATACAGTTCGACGACACTGATTCCGGCGCGTCAAAATGTGATAGTAGATGCGTGGTTGAATTTAATTATCGAATAAATGAATTGAAGGGGTAGTTTGATAGCGTTTGATGGGCAGAGCGTTGCGTGAAAACACTTGTTCTCGCCCTTGGTTTACCAAAACGCAACGCCCCACAAAATGATTTTTAGTCTTTGTGATTCAGCCCTTCAGTCGATTGATTTCTATCCTCGCTGTCAAAGACCGCTGGTTCAACGATTCATATCGAATGTGCCTCGTTAATCGACAATGAAAGCTTCGGTGTGCTTCAAGCCAATCGCAATCGAGTTTGCGATTTCTGGCTTTGCTGTTTCGCCCTTAACCATCCACCGAACATATTTGCCGGAATCAGCAAGCCCATAAAAATAATGTGATACCAGATTGGCGCCATATCCCAGAATTGAATCGTCGCCATCAACCCCATTGCAAATTGCAAAAGCCCTAGAAAAAAGGCGTGTTTGAGTTCATCACGCTTCGCCAGGATACCGGTCACAAAACCACCAAGAACCGAAAAAGACAAACTGTATAACATCATCAGCAGTAACACGCCGATCTTGTCGGTCTTGCCTTCGGCGGTAAACCAGTGCGGGAAAAAATTTAAAATCAACTGGTCGGTGCCAAGCGCGGTAATCATCCAGGTGACGCTTCCGGCGATGACAGCAAGGATGCTTCGTATCATGTCAATTCCTCCGTGAATGTGAAAACGAGCGGCGAACCTTTATTCCACCGCTCGTTTTGGATTAATTTTCGGTGCCGATGACGAAACGGTTGCCATCCACATCGACGAAAACCGCGTAGGTTCCCCAGCTTTGTTCAGTTGGCGGTTCTACGAATTCGACGCCGCGTTCCTGCAATTCGGCATAGGTTTTTCGCACGTCGGCGCTCGAAAAAATAACGTTTGAAAAGCCGCCGACTTTGTCATCTTCGCTATGCGGCAAAAGCAGGGCGACGCGGGTGTCGCCTGCGGGGGTAGCGACTTCAATCCAGCGACCGCTTGCCCCCATCGGCGCATCGGTTACGACTTTGAAGCCGAGTTTTTCTGTGTAAAACGCCAAAGCGCGATCCTGATCTTTGACGGTAATGCTGACGATTTTGACCTGTGAAATCATGGTGTGTCTCTCCTTGTTAACCGGTTTTTGGTTTGCTTTTATTTGGCTGCGGCAAACGCATTGCTGTGCATTTGATAAGGTGAACTGTTTTCGGCGACCTCTTTCAACTTGCGCATCTGGCGATCAAGAATGCGGCGCGTCAGTGGCGCAAAAAGTTTGGCAAACAGTTTCATGAAGAAATTGCCGCCGACCATTGTTGCCGAATAATCCAACCACGTCCATTCGCCTTTTGCGCTGAAGCGGTAATCGACCTGCATGGTGAATTGTTGATTGCCGATGATGATTGCCAGATGCGTGGGATTTTCATAAACCAACACTTCGCCGTCATATTCGGCGATACGACGACCTTCGCGTATGCGCTGTTTGAATTTCGTGCCGACCGGATTTTGGCGATTGAGGCTTTCGGGATAAATCGTTTCTTCGAGTCCGTCCATCCACAGTTTGAGATTTTGTTCATCATCGACCAGCGCGAAAACCTTTTGAATCGGCGCGTTGATTTGCAGATTATAGGTGAATTGCATCGCTGTTTTTCCTTTCTGTTTACGGCAAGGCTTAGTGAAAAGCCAATGATTGCGTATCGCAGTTTGTCGAACTGCCAATTGCCGGCGCTGGTTGTGGAACGCCTCAGACAACTTCAATAGCGGCGGATTGGCACGACAAACGCGCTTTTCACTTTTTACATTTGCCTTGTTACTTATTTTGCCTGCGAAGTGTCCTGCATCATGCCGAAAATATTACCTTCGGTGTCTTTGCAGTAAGCGAGAAAGCCGACACCGGGAATTTCCTGTTTCGGCAAAGCGAGTTGTCCGCCAAAACTCAGTGCCTTTTCAACCGCTTCATCAACCGATTCAATATCGACGGTGCAGACATAAGCGATTACGCTTTGTCCGTCGATGGTTCCTTGTCGGCGCATCAAGCCGCCATTGATGCCGGGTTTATCGCTGTCGCCGGTAGAGATTAGCCAATAATCCCAGGGACCTTCCCAACGGTGGAATTGCCAGCCGAAAAGGTTTTGATAAAAGTTGATGGCACGCTCAGGGTCTTCGCTGTGAATTTCAAAATGAATAACTCTTGGCATAGTGGTTTCTCCTGTTCAGAAATTTTTTTAAATTATTGGGTTAGATTTTCCTGCTCACTCAATGACTGTCTGATGAGTTGAACCCTGCTTCATCAGACTGTCGGGCTACCTGGTTCAGGGGTTATAAACCTTCAGGCGGTTGCCAAAGTTCCAAACGGTTGCCTTCGATATCCATCGCCCAACCGAAACGACCGAATTCACTGTCTTCGATACGGTCATCAACTTCGACACCTGCGCTGCGTAAATAAGCTAAAACGGCATCGAGATTTTCGACCCGGTAATTAATCATGAAAGGCTTGGTGCTGGGGTTTAGGTACTGCGTGTCGTGTGAAAAAATTGACCAGATGGTCGTGCCTTTGCGTTCCGTGTGTACGGCATCGCGCCACTCGAACATGGAACCGCCAAAACTTTCAAGCTTGATGCCCAGATGAGTCTTGTACCACTCGCGAAGTTTGACTTCGTCCTGTGCCTTGAAAAATATGCCGCCAATGCCGGTCACACATCGAGCCGTTGATTCACTATCGCCGGTTTCGATTTTTGCATCCACTTTTTCAAGTGGCTCCGCAAAGGTGATTAAATTGCCATTGCAATCGCTGATGGCAAATTCCCGAAAGCCCCAGGGTTTTTCCGCAAGCGCGCCGTTCGGATGAATGACTTCGGCGGCTTGATATTCGGCATAGAGGGGTTCAACGTTTGTGACTTGAATGCGGCAGCCGGTGTTTTCGGCAATGTGCCGGTCATTGCATAACCAGAAATGAATCTCGATGCCGTCGCGCTTTACGCCTGCGTAATCGTTCGTCTGAATGTGCGGCGTAAACTTCAATCGTTCGGCATAAAATTCAAGCGTTTTTGCGAGGTCTAGTGCTGCAAGCACCGGAATGGATTTTGTGAGATTGGTTTCGTTATTCATAACATCCTTTGGGAAATCTGGTCGATAAATATTGCTTAGCTGATTGAGCCTTCAAAAAAATGATTGCGAGAGTCAGTAGGTTAAACCATGTTCGACATAAAATTTCATCAAGGTCAAAGCTTCGCCCCAGCCACCTGCGCGGTTTAACATGTTCTGCAATTTGTCGGCGTTCTCTTCATAACCGTATTCGATTAAACGAACGATAGTTCCTTCGTTTGCCGGTTCAAAATCGATTTCAACTGTGGTGAGATAATTGCCAATATCGACGGGCCATTTGAAGGCAAAACGCTTGCCGCGACGGGCTTCCAAAACCTTACCGTGACTTTCACCTGTGTAATGTTCAACGCCCCAATTTTCCCAGCGCAAAAAGAGTTTTCCATCTGGCGCTTCGATGAGTGAATCAGCCGTAAACCAGCCGTTTAATCCTTCACGGGTCGCCATTGCATCATAAACCCGTTCAGGCGTGGCACGAACGAGAATCTGGAAGCTGACTTTTTCATCGGCATTTTTTTTCAAGACAGTCATTTCCATCGCTCACTCTCCTGTTAAAAACCTTAGACCGTGGGGCTACTGGGCTGGGCGCTTGTTTCAAACGCGCAACACTGTATCACGAAATTTTTTACGTTGCAAGTATGAAACATTGTTTCTTGAGAATTTTACAAAAATTTTCGGTCGGTTCACCGACTGTGAAGCAATTTCAGGTTGCTCGATTTTTTGTCTATCAAGGTTCGGTGAATCTGGTAAAGCTTGCTGCTTTGACACGATTCCAGGACTCGCCTATCATCGCCTTGATGAAGATACTCACAGCCGCCGAGATGCGTGAAGTTGATCGCCTGACAACGGAGCGTTATGCGATTCCCAGTATATTGCTGATGGAAAACGCCGCGACGCGAATTGTTGAAGCAGTAGAAAAAAAATTCGGTGTGGCGCAGGGCAAACGCGCACTCGTAATTTGCGGTAAGGGTAACAATGGCGGCGACGGCGCAACCATAGCCCGTTTGTTACACACCAAAGGTTGTGCAATAGTTGGGCTGTTGCTCGGTCGCATCGAAGATACCAAAGGCGATGCGCGAACGAATTTCGACGCGGCAAAACTTCTGGCACAAGGCGCTGATGATTTCACATTCATTGAAATTCAAAGCGAAGAAGCGTTCACGCAATATGCAACCGCTGAAACTTTTGATTTGTTTTTCGATGCCATTTTCGGAACCGGTTTGACTCGTCCGGCGACGGGACTCTTTGAACACGCCATCAAGTTTTTGAATCAACAAAAACCGGTCATTGCTGTAGATATTCCATCGGGACTCAATTCCGATTCATTCGATTTGATTGGCGCGGCAGTGCGCGCAGATTTAACCGTTACCTTTACCGCTCCAAAAATTGCCAACCTTTTGCCGCCCGCTTCAGAAAATAATGGTGCGTTAGTTGTTGCACCGATTGGCTCGCCTGCCTCGCTCATTAATTCATCGGGCGCGAATTTAAATTTAGTCGAACGAGGAATGATTGAAGCCTGGCTTGCGTCTTCGCGGCGCACGTCCATTGCGCACAAAGGCGATGCCGGTAAAGTTTTAATCATCGCAGGTTCGCGCGGTAAAACCGGCGCAGCCTGTCTTGCGGGCGCATCGGCGATGCGCGCCGGCACGGGGTTGGTGACCATCGCAACCGCCGCATCAGCGCAAACCGCAGTCGCTTCGCAGGCGATTATCGAATGTATGACCGAACCGCTTGCCGAAACCTATTCGGGAACGGTTTCGCTTGACGCGCTCAAAAATGCCCTGGCGCTCGCCGCCGAACGCGATGTGTTGGCGATTGGTCCGGGGCTTGGCTCAAATGAATCGTCAACCGTTGAATTTGTCCGCGAATTGATAACCCAGAGACAGCGCCCAGTTGTGATTGATGCCGATGGCTTGAACGCGCTCGTCGGTTGGGCGGAGCATTTGCAAGGGAGCGCGGATTTGCCATTAATTCTCACACCGCATGCGGGCGAGATGGCAAGGCTCGCGGGCATATCTGCTAAAGAAGTCGTTGATCATCGCCTTGAAATTGCCAGAGATTTTGCCACTCAGCATCAAGTCATTTTAGTTCTAAAGGGCAGTCGGACATTGATTGCCGCGCCTGACGGTGAGGTTTATGTGAATCCGACAGGCAATGCAGGGATGGCGACGGGCGGCACCGGCGATGTGCTTACAGGCATTCTTGCCGGACTCATCGCGCAAAAAACCACAGATGCGCTTGGCGCAACCCTGGCGGCAGTTTATCTGCACGGACTGGCGGGCGACCTTGCGGCTGCGCGTTTCGGTACACGAGCGATGATTGCCTCAGACATCACCGCGCATCTTGGCGAGGCGTTTATTGCCGTTGGCGGCGAAGCAGAAAAGCCTTAAAGGTTGCTGAGCGATTTTGCAGGGATGAGTAGAAAATTGATACAGAAAGATTTGGTGAATAGAAAAGGTTGATACGGAAAAACCACCGCTTTACTCATCAAATTGAATTTCCCGATCCGGGAATAGCTCTCCACAGTGAAAAGCGGACGGAAGGTTTTCCATTAGAGAATTCCACAAACCTTCACTGATTTGTTTATTCATCAGGCAAACAATTTAACCTCTGCTTCACCGTCGACCAATTGCACCATTCGTTCAAACTTCAATCCGAGTTTTTCCAGCACCTTGATTGAACCGTAATTATCAGGGCTGACCACCGCGACAACGCGATTTAACCCATGCATATTTTTCCCGTAATTTAAAACTGCCGATGCCGCTTCAAAAGCGTAACCTTTTCCCCAATGCGCGGGCAGATACGCATAACCGATATCGACATCGTCCAGCGCTTCTCGCTTCAAAAGCCCGCAAAGCCCAATGGCAGTGGCGGATTCTCTTAGCTCTACGAGATATAGCCCGAAACCAAATTTTTCGTAACTCGCCACCGGCCCCGTCAAAATATACTGGTGGGCATCATCCAGCGTTCTCACGCCCCGGTCGCCGATGTTTTGAATGAATGAAGGCTGATTGAGAAGTTCAACGATGAACTCACCATCATCAATCGTCAGTTGCCGCAAATTTAATCGCTCGGTCTGGAGAATAATCATCTTGGGTTGCTTTCTGCTTTCTGCTTTAAACCGTTGGAACAGGTATTAAAAATTCCTTTCTACGGTTCCAGTCTACCGGTTATTCAGCGCATAAAAAAGTGGCTTCGCTTAGTGCAAAAGCGACTGTTGAACCGAGTAACTTCTAACCGCCCACTCGACTGAAATGAGGTGTCCGTTTTCAGCCAGACATTTTTCCTGCATCTGACTATGCTTGATGCATTATGACAACCAACGACAAGTTTAAAATCATTTCTATACCCTCCGAGGTAGCAACTAAAGCACGCGAGTCGCAGCGTGATGTCTTTGATAATTTACTAGCGGTGCTCCGCGATGGTGAACGACACCAGTGCCGTGTCTGTCTCAAACTGTCGCAACCGGATGAAGGGGTCATTCTCATGGCGCACCAACCGTTTCTATCCAGACAGCCCTATGCAGAGGTTGGACCGGTTTTTATTCACGAGCGGTCGTGCGAGCCTTATGCGGATATAAATAACTATCCGCCCGAATTTCCTCGTAGAGAGGTGGTACTTCGCGCCTACAACGCTGAAGACCGGATTGTTGATGCACAAGCGGTAAGAGCGCGACAGGTAGAAGAGGTTATTGCCGAAATGTTTACGAACTCAGAGATTGCTTACCTGCACGCGCGAAATCTGGGCTATGGCTGCTATATGTTCCGCATTGAACGACCTGGGTCTTATTAAGACATATGTATCATAAAAGATTGATTGCCAAAGCTGGTATTGAATTATTTGAATCATCGTTTATCCGGCAAATTCATAATACCGACCTTTCCAGATATACGTCTCGCGCACGAGGCGATGTTTGCGCGGTGTGTAAACATAAAAACGCGGCGCAAGGCTTCTATTCAAAATGATTTTAGGCGGTTGCCAGCGATTGGCTAAATGAGCGTCTCTACCGGTAAACAGATATTGGTCAAAGCGGAATTCATTAGTCAATTTGCTATTCTCTTTAAAAATTTTTTTCGGCACGGCGCGATGCGTGCGTGAGTTGATGGTGTAAACCTTGAAGGTCGTAAATAAATCCGGCGGCATCATTCCATCTGAGGTGTTGGTGGTGACAAACAGCAATCGCTCACCCTGATGTTCAGCCACATCCAAAGCTAGTGCTGCGTCAATGCGCGTGTAATAAGCGTTTAAAATTTGAGTGGCGAAAACCTGTTCACCGACGCGCTCTAAAATATAGGTATTGAGTGTGCTGTAGCTGTAATGGATGCAAGGGTCAACGACAGAAACCAGTCGCGTTTGTCCATCGCCATACAAATGAATATTCATCTCGAAATCATCGCCTTCACTTTTAGTTAAGGCACGCGCTTCTTTGGCAATGGCGCAGGCATTTAACTGTTCAACCGATGTCGCCCACCAGGCTTTGTCGGCGAAGTTTGATTCAATCGCTTGCAAATATTCCTGCATTGCCTTGCGGCGTTCCAAACTTTTTAAATCGTCTTCTTCGTTACCGATGCACTCGTATTCCAGTTCGGGCATTTCGATGATTGAATCCAATGCCGCCTGAGTGCAGCGCAGGTTCGGTGATGGCTTTCGTTGCCCGGATATGAAATGCGCGCCTTGCGTAGATGGCAAAATGATGCAAACAACGGATACCAGCAGGAGATAGATTCCCAAGAGATGTTTAATCACTCGCAGCGTCTCCTTTCAACCGACAGTCGATTGACGAATTTTTTCAAGCCTACAGTATGACAGCCGATTAACAAAAAGTTTATTATCAAGTGACCAATGAATATCACAGGTGAAATCATCACGCATGGCGAAGAAGAGACTTTTGCGCTTGGCGAACGCCTCGGCGAACAAATTAACCGGCGAGCGATTGTTCTGCTAAGCGGCGACCTCGGCGCAGGCAAAACGGTTTTTGCGAAAGGCTTGGCTGCGGGACTTGGCATTGACCCTGTGGATGTAACGAGTCCGTCATTTACCTTAATCAATGAACACGAAGGGCGGCTACGGCTTTTTCATATTGATTTGTACAGGCTTGATGAACAGGCGTGCGTCGGGCTTGGACTGGAAGAAATTCTTGAAAAGCCTGCTGCGGTTGTGTTGATTGAATGGGCTGAACGTTTAGGCTATGTGCCCGAAGGGGCGATTAAAATTCATATCGAATATTTGAACGAGTCAGAGCGCAAAATTGTTATTGAGTAAGCCAATCAGTTGAACGTCAAATAAAAATCTCCACCAGGCTTTGAAACTGTAGTTTGCCGTTCGGCATCAATTTGAAGGTAAAAAAAACGTTTTACGCTTTCGCCGCTACTATTCAAACCTGACCATTTGCCAGCAATGCGCTATGGGCTGCACCGATGATGGCAATCTCTTCGGTCGTCGAGACGGTTTCAAACGAACTGCCCTGCAACGAACTCATCTTCACCATTTCATACAAATATTCTTGCAGTAAATTGACGCTCACGAATTTTGCGTTAGGACCGGAAATATAAAATTTACCCGCGCCATACATATGAATGCTGGATGCGGTTGCCGCCGCCAGCGCGCGATGCCAGAGTTTTACAAACTCGACGCAACGTTCATCGCCCTGCTGAGCTTCTGCGAAAACTTCTTCAGGTTCGAGGTCTAAAAATCTGAGACGCATGGCGCGATAGCCCATAATGCCTTCGAGGTGACCGATGCCGCCGCAGCCGCAAAAGTTTTCTTTCGGGTCGAGGGTCACAACCATGTGACCTTCTTCCATGACCTCTCCAATCAGCGGATAATGTCCGCAACCGACGCCATTGCCTAAAAACCAGATGCGAATCAATTTGCCAACCTCGCCTTGTTCGACGGCGATGCCTGCGGCAATCGCATCCGCATCATTGAGTAGCGAGACCTTGGTGTTGAGCTTGGCGTCACGCAAAGCCGCTGTGAGCAAGGCGCAAATATTATATCCTTTGACCTGGGGAATGTTCGGGCATTCTTGTACGACATCGTTTTGAATAAAACCCGGAAATCCAAGACCGACGGCGGCAATCTCTTGCCCGCCGCGCACCGCTTCGATTTGCTCGAAAATTTTCTGCACGATGTCTTCGGTAGGTAAACCTTCAAATATATCTCTGCGATGACTGGCTTCGGGATAGGTATGAATCGAGCCGACCAGTTGGTCATTCTCTACAAGCCCGGCAACAATATTTTCGGCTGCCAGAACGCCAATCGCTAATGGCATAAGCTGACCTCTCTTCAAAAAAGCGAACGCCTAATCTCAGGCAAAGCGCGCCAGTTTATTGATGCCGTTAAAGGCGGCGGCTTTGTAACATTCGGCAAGCGTCGGGTAGTTGAATACGGTGTTGACGAAATAATCGACGGTGCCGCGCAATGTCATAACCGCCTGTCCGATGTGCAACAGTTCGGCTGCGCCTTCGCCGATAATGTGAACGCCCAGTATTTCTCTGGTTTCACGATGAAAAATAATTTTCAAACGTCCGGTGGTATCGCCGCGAATTTGCCCGCGCGCAATCTCGCGATAATAAGCGACTCCGACTTCATAGGGCACGTCTTCATCGGTGAGTTGTTCTTCGGTTTTGCCGACGAAAGAAATTTCGGGAATCGCATAAATACCATAAGGGTAATTCGCCGGGTCGCTTTGCAATTTGATATTAAAGGCGTGACCGACCGAAAGCCTGCCCTGTTCCATCGAAACCGACGCGAGTTGCGGAAAGCCGATGATGTCGCCCACTGCATAAAGGTGAGCTTGCGCGGTTTGATAATTTTCATTGACGCTGATGCGCCCGCGCTCGTCCGCTTCAAGTCCGGCGGCGGCGAGATGCAAATCTTCCGTGTTGCCTTGTCGACCGACCGAATACAGCAACGCATCACCGGATATTTTTTTCTTGCTTTTGAGATTGGCGACCACTGTGCCATCAGGATTTTCTTCGACGCTTTCCACTTCTTCATTGAGGCGCAAGGTCACGCGGTTGTCGCGCAGGTGATAACACAATGCCTCAATCATTTCCTGGTCGGCAAAATTCAATAACCGACCCTGCTTTTCGACGAGAATCACCCGCGACCCGAGCACCGCGAACATCGAAGCGTATTCGACGCCAATCACGCCGCCGCCAACGATGATTAAAGTTTTAGGGATTTCCGGCAAACAATAAATCTGGTCACTGTTGATAATGTTTCTGCCGTTAATCGGGACTTTGGTGGATTCGGCGGGCTTCGTGCCGGTGGCAATGATAATGAAATCGGCGGTGTATTCAGCTTGTCCGCGAGAATTTTCAACCCGCAAACGATGTGGGTCTACAAAACTCGCGCTGCCGGTGAGCATATCAATACCGTTGCGCGATAGTTGCGCGTTGATAATGTCGATTTCGGTTTTAATGACTTGTTGAACACGGAAAGAGAGATCGCCGACGGTAATTTTTTCTTTCACGCGATAATTCATTCCATAGATGCCGTGATAGCTATAACCGGACAAATGCATGACCGCTTCACGCATGGTTTTACTGGGAATCGTTCCGGTATTGATGCAGGCACCTCCGACGACTTCGCGTTTTTCAACCAGAGCGACCCGTTTCCCGATTTTTGCGCCTTGAATGGCGGCGCGCTGTCCCGCCGGTCCCGAACCGATGACAATGAGGTCGTATTGATTCATCTTCAATCTTCCGCCTTATGTGGAATAGGCAAGCCACCGCCACTAGCGCCGTGACTGGAACTGTTTTTGCTCTGGAGCGGAGGAGGAAGCCCACAGGCTGCTCCTGAAATGAACCATTGGTATTAGAGCGAAAACCGGCTGGTCGCGCAACCCCAAGTTAAAATGATGGGCAACAAGTCGGTTAAATTTTTCGCAACTTTCCGGGTCGAGAGTGAAAAAATGAAAAAGCAGAGAGACCTGCAAAAGTCCCTCTGCCTGGCGAAGGTGATGAATCAGCAAAAGGTTTACCGCTTAAACGGTCAGAATGTCTTTTTCTTTCTGGGTGGCGACTTCGTTGATTTTGGTGATGTGCAGGTCTGTGAGTTTTTGCACCTGATCGAGCGCATCACGCTCATTATCTTCAGAAATCGCTTTGTCTTTTAAGAGCTTTTTCAAATGGTCATTAGCATCGCGACGCACATTGCGAATAGCTGTGCGATGTTCTTCGGCGACTTCGTGAACCACTTTCACCATCTGTTTACGGCGTTCTTCGGTGAGCGGCGGAATCGGCACGCGAATCAATTTGCCGTCATTTGACGGATTGAGTCCCAAATCCGAAGCGCGCAAGGCTTTTTCGATACCGTTCAGTTGGGTTGGGTCGAAAGGCGCAACCGTGAGCATGGTCGGTTCGGGCGCGTGAATCGTCGCCACCTGATTGAGCGGCATGGTGGCACCGTAATATTCAATGGTCACGTTGTCGAGTAAATTAACCGAAGCGCGACCGGTGCGGACGGCTGCCAGTTTCTTGCGTGCATCTTCAACTGCGCTATCCATTCGTTTGCGAGCATCATTGATGATGTCTTTAGCTTCCATAAATATCTCCAACGGTTGAATTCAGGATTAAGATTTTGAATTTTGCCAGTAAATAATGCAAGCTTTGCGAAACTTATTCGTAAGCGCAAACAATCGTGCCGATTTTTTCGCCCTTCACGACGCGCGCAATGTTGCCCGCTTTATAAAGGTTGAAAACATGAATCGGCAAATTGCGTTCACGACACAAGCTGATGGCTGAGGTATCCATCACTTTCAAATCGCGTTGAATGACGTCCATGTAAGTCAGGCGGTCAAACATGGTCGCCGTCGGGTCTTTGGTCGGGTCTGCGGTATAGATGCCATCAACTTTCGTAGCTTTCAAAATCGCATCGGCGCGAATTTCCAAAGCGCGAAGCGCGGCGGCAGAATCCGTCGTGAAATAGGGATTGCCGGTGCCGGCGGCAAAAATTACTACGCGACCTTTTTCCACATGACGAATGGCGCGGCGACGTATGAAGGGTTCGGCAATCTGGTGCATTTCAATCGCCGTCATCACCCGCGTGAAAACTGCCTGTTTTTCGAGCGCGTCCTGCAACGCGAGCGAGTTCATCACGGTCGCAAGCATTCCCATGTAATCGGCAGAAGCTCTATCCATGCCTTTGGTGGAAAGCGCCACGCCGCGAAAGATATTGCCGCCGCCAACGACGATGGCAACTTCAACGTTGAGCGCGTGAACTTCTCGGATTTCACCAGCAATGCGGTTAATGGTATCCGGGTCAATGCCGTAGCCGCGGTCGCCCATCAAGGCTTCACCGGAAATTTTTAACAGGACTCGTTTATAAATCGCTGTGGGGCTGGGTGTTGATTCTGACATCTTTTTGTTTCACCTTACAAAAAAAAGCCTCTCACGAGGAGAGGCTTTTAAGAAACCTGAATTATTCGTTGCCGCCGAGCAACTCCTGCACTTCGGCGCCCAAATCGGATGATCGCTTTTCGAGACCTTCGCCCATTTTGAAACGCACAAAGCGGCGAATCTTGACGTTCTCGCCGGTCTTTTGGGTCATTTGCGTCACCAGATTGCCAACCGTGATGTCCTGGTCTTTGACATAAGGTTGTTCGAGCAGACAGGCTTCCTGATAGAACTTATTGATTCTGCCTTCGACGATTTTTTCAAAAACCTGTTCAGGTTTGTTGGCGTTTTTCGGGTCGGCTTTGGCGGCAGCGAGGGCGATTTCACGTTCTTTCACCAACACCTCTTCGGGCACCTCTTCTTTGCTGACGAAGCGCGGTTCCGAAGCCGTGATGTGCATGGCGACATCATGAACGAAATTGCGGAACTCTTCGCCGCGCGCCACGAAATCGGTTTCGCAGTTGATTTCAACCAACACGCCGATTTTTCCGCCCGCGTGAATGTAAGAATCCACTAAGCCTTCGGCGGCGGCGCGACCCGATTTTTTCGCTGCCGTGGCGAGTCCGCGTTTGCGCAACACCTCGATGGCTTTTTCTTCGTTGCCTCCGGCTTCGGTAAGCGCCGATTTACATTCCATCATGCCTGCGCCGGTCTTTTCTCTTAATGCTTTAATTGCTGCCGGTGAAATTGCGTTTGACATTTATAATACCTACCTCTCTTGTAAAAATCTTTGTTGAATGGTTGTTATAAACGAAAGGCGGAAGGATGAATCTTCCGCCTTTTGATGTCATCCTGACTGATGAAGTTATTCAGAGGCTTCCGCGCTCGGTGCCGGTTCGCTTGCTGCGGGTGCAGCCTCTGCGGCGGGCGCATCACCTGCCGCTGCAGTTGCGGCTTCAGCCTGAACCGGAGCCACGGTGTCAATTGCCGCAGCGACTTCGGGAATCGGTGGGGCATCAGGCGGAACATAGGTGGTGCGAACTCCGCCTTTGCGTCGGTTCTTGCGGTCACGTCTCGGCGCATCGCTTTGCCCAGCGTCAGCATCTGCCGCCGCTTCTTCTTCGGGAACATCGGCAGCGCCCTCTTTGGCAATCTGCTGACCTTCGATGATGGCATCCGCCATTTTTGAAGCGAACAACCGAACCGCTCTCAAGGCGTCATCATTTCCCGGCACGATGTAATCAATGCCATCGGGATTGCAGTTGGTATCAACGATGGCGACCACCGGAATGCCAAGTTTGTTGGCTTCGGCGACGGCAATCTCTTCTTTATTTGAATCAATGATAAAAATCACGTCCGGCAAGCGTTTCATATCGCGAATACCGGAAAGATTTTTGCTCAAGGATTCGTGTTCGCGGTCATATTGCAGACGTTCTTTTTTGGTGATGGAATCGTAACGTCCATCTTCGCGCATGGCTTCGATGTCTTTCATCTTTTGAATTGATTTCTGTACGGTCTGGAAGTTTGTCAGCAGACCACCGAGCCAGCGTTGATTAACATAATATTGGTTGCAGCGTTTCGCTTCTTCTTCAACGGCGTCTTGTGCCTGACGTTTGGTGCCGACAAACATGAAGGATTTGCCATCCATCGCGATTTGCGAAACGAATTTGACTGCGTCTTTGAAAAGTTTCTGAGTTTTTTGCAGGTCAATAATGTAAATGCCGTTGCGTTCACCGAAAATGTATTCTTTCATTTTCGGGTTCCACCGCCTGACCTGATGTCCGAAGTGAACACCGGCTTCAAGCAGTTCTTTCATCGTTACTGTTGTAGCCAAAACTATCCTCCTACGAAAATTGGTTTATGTACTCACCAGCCTGCGTTCCGGTTGGAACAACCAATCACAAAAGCTGGCAATGGAATTATCAATTGCGGATTGCAGAATTCGGAGTGCAAACAGATTTCTACAATCCGCAATTTGCAATCCGCAATTTGATTAGCGTTTCGAGAACTGGAAGCGTTTGCGAGCGCCCTTTTGTCCGTATTTCTTGCGCTCTTTCGCACGCGGGTCGCGGGTGACGAAACCGGCTTTTTTCAAACGTCCGCGAAGTTCCGGGTTGAGTTCCATCAAGGCGCGGGTGATGCCGTGACGCACGGCACCTGCCTGACCGGACATGCCCCCGCCATCGACATTGACGAGAATGTCGAATTTCGCGGCGGTATCCGTAAGGTGCAACGGTTGACGAATAATCATCCGATGCATTTCATTCGGGAAATACTCTTCAAACTTGCGTTTGTTTACGGTGATGTCACCGCTGCCGGGTTTGATATAAACCCGCGCGGTCGCGCTTTTGCGCCGACCGGTTCCATAATTGTACGTCGTATCTGCCACTATTAAATCTCCTATGAAATAGCGTCTCTTCCTAAAATGCTTTTGGCAAAAGCCTTGAACGCGAAAACGGGGCTACTGGCTCACTTAAATCAACGGGGTTGAACTAGACTTGATAAGGTTCCGGTTGCTGCGCTTGATGCGGATGGTCTGTGCCGACATAAACTTTCAGTTTTTTGCCCATGTGACGACCAATCGTATTTTTCGGAAGCATACCTTTGATGGCGGCTTCCAATACGCGCTCCGGATGAATCTGCATCTGTTTTTGCGCCGTCACTTCTTTGAGTCCACCGGGCCAACCCGTGTGATGACGATAAACTTTGTCTTGCAGTTTATTGCCGGTAAAGACCACCTTGTCGGCATTGATGATGACCACATGATCCCCGACATCAATGAACGGGGTGAAACTCGGTTTGTGTTTACCCATAAGCAATTTCGCAGCTTCCGAAGCCAGGCGACCGACAGTTTTGCCGTTGGCGTCGATCAAATGCCATTTGCGAGTCTGCTCAAGATTCTTGCCACTCGGTATATATGTTGCCATGATGCGAATCCTCTATTTATCCTTAAAGAAAACGAACTGACAGGATACGAAACCAGCATTGTTATTGTCAAGTCACATCTTTTCTTGACAGATGACAACGCGGCATATACCCTAACTGTTTGTCTTTATAGGCGGGTAGTGTCATGTTTGAAGCGCTTTCGGACAAGTTAAGAAAAGTAATAAAAGACCTGCGCGGGCAGGGGCGACTCACAGAGGCTCACATCGAAGCCGCCATGCGTGAAATTCGCATTGCGCTTTTGGAAGCCGACGTCAATTACAAAGTCGTCAAGAGCTTTATTGACCGGGTGAAAGAAAAAGCCCTCGGTCAAGATGTGCTTGGTTCGCTGTCGCCCGAACAGCAGGTTGTCAAAATTGTTTACGATGCAATGGTCGAAATGCTTGGCGGCACGTCGACGCAAATCATTTTCACCAAACGCACACCAAACGTGATTATGATTGTCGGACTTCAAGGTTCCGGCAAAACCACAACCACAGGAAAACTTGCCAAACTGTTAGCCGAAACCCAGAATCGCCGCCCGCTGCTTCTGTCAGTTGACGTCTATCGTCCGGCAGCCCGCGAACAACTTGCGATCATCGCCGATGCCATCAAACAACCGGTCTTGCGGCTGCCGGAAATCACCGACCCGCTTGAACTCGTCCGCCAGGCGATGCGCGAATGTCAGCTGGTCGGCTACGACACTTTATTAATTGACACGGCGGGTCGTCTTCACATTGATGAAGAGTTGATGACCGAGCTTGATCGCATCAAGCAGGAAACCCAGCCCAATGAAATTCTGTTCATCGCCGATTCGATGACCGGTCAGGACGCAGTTAATTCGGCGCAACAATTTCATGAGCGCATCAACCTGACCGGCGTCATTCTCACCAAGATGGACGGCGATACGCGCGGCGGCGCGGCGCTGTCGATTAAAGAAGTCACCGGGCAGCCGATTAAATTCATCGGCGTCGGCGAAAAATACGACGCCCTTGAACAGTTTTACCCGGACCGCATCGCCCAGCGAATTTTAGGTATGGGCGATGTCCTCTCGCTCATTGAAAAAGTTCAATCCGAAATCAATGAGCAAGAAGCGCTGGAGATGCAGAAGAAATTGATGCGTGACCAGTTTACGCTCGAAGACTTCCGCAATCAGCTTCGTCAGGTTCGTCGTCTAGGTTCTTTCGACAAACTTCTGGACATGCTGCCGTCGGGACTGTTTGGCGGGTTTAGAATGACGCCCGAACAGAATGCCGAAATGGAAGCCAAGCTCAAAGTCACCGACGCCATTATCAATTCGATGACGCCACAAGAGCGTACCCATCATCAGATTCTCAACGCCTCGCGGCGCAAACGTATCGCGCGCGGCAGCGGCACCTCGGTTCAGGCGGTCAATCAAATGATTAATGAGTACGAGGAGATGCGTAAAATGATGCGCATGATGACTTCGGGCGGGATGGGCAGCATGCTTGGCGGTTTAGGAAATTTGGGTGGACTTGCAGGCGGGATGGCTGGCGGACTCGGTGGGGGATTGCGCCGCAAAGCCACCAAGCGCAAGAAGAAGAAAAAGAAGCGTTAGATTTGCCTTCTGAGGTATAATCGCAGTTCGATTTTGCGGGAATAACCGAAACATCTAATTATAAGTTTTTTTTGTAATCACACGGAGGTGACATTTTGTTAGCGATTAAATTGACAAGGATGGGCGCGAAGAAAAAGCCCTTTTACAGAATCATAGTTGCCGAAAAACGTTCCAAACGGGACGGACGATTTATCGAATCCATCGGTTACTATGACCCTTGCCGCAACCCTGCCGATATTAAACTCGACCTGGAACGAGTGAATTATTGGCTGAAATGCGGCGCACAGCCGACTGAAACAGTGCAAAGCATCATTAAACGCACTGCCAAAGCCGGAACAGAAGCAAGTGCGTAAATGTGCTACCGGCGATTGCGCTTGTGTAGTCGAACACGCGCAAGCTGATGTTTGAACGCTTTTCTTTGGTCGCGTTATCCGGGTCTTTGACTTCTCGAAACCACAACCTGAAGGAGGAGCTGTTATGGCAGATGGTTCATTGAGAGATGTTATTGAGACTATAGCGAAGGCTCTAGTTGATAATTCCGAAGAGGTCTCGGTCAAAGAGATTGACGGCGAAGCCACAGTCGTTTTGGAACTGCGGGTGTCGCCACAGGACTTGGGAAAGGTGATTGGCAAGCAGGGACGCACGGCTCGCGCAATGCGAACCATATTGCGGGGAGCCGGAATGAAACTCAAAAAGCGTTTTGTGCTTGAGATTTTGGAATAGTGCAGAAAGCGACCGCTCATAAATTAGCCGATGATGATGTGGTGATTGCGCGCATCGCGAAGGCTCGCGGCATTCGCGGGGAAGTTGCCTGTGATTTGGAGACCGATTTTCCCGAACGCTTTCAAGACCTCGAAGATAAAGATGTAACGGTTGTGATGCCCAACGGGTCGCGGCTGGTGCTGAAACTTGAACACCACTGGTTTCATAAAGACCGGGTGATTCTAAAATTCAGTGGTACAGACACCATGACCGACGCCGAAAGGCTGGTGGGTGGTCGTTTGGTTATTTCTCAAGATGACACCATAGACCTCGAAGCGGACGAGTTCTATGAATACGAACTCATTGGACTTGAAGTCATAACGGTTGACGGCAAGCGCATCGGGCAGGTTAAAGAACTGTTGCAAACCAATGCAACCCAACTGCTGGTTGTCGAAAGCGAAGAGAAACGCGACATCCTGATTCCGTTTGTCGAAGATATTTGCACAGAGGTTGATGTGGAACGGGGACAAATCCTCATCAATCCTCCCGAAGGTTTATTGGAATTGTAGATTGCGGATTGAAAAAAGAATTCGCAATTCGCAATCCGCAATCAGATGATGAAGTTCGACATCATAACGATTTTTCCTGAAATTTTTCGCGGGGTCTTTGAATTTGGCATTATTCGTCGGGCGCTTCAAGCAGGTCTCCTGGAAATCAATATCCACGACCTGCGCGATTTTACCGCCGACCGTCACCGAATGGTTGATGACCGCCCATTTGGCGGCGGCGCAGGGATGGTGATGAAACCCGAACCGCTGTTTCGCGCCATTGAAGCTATAACCCACCACGCGCCTGAAACCCGCGTGGTGTTGCTCACGCCGCAAGGGCGACTGTTTAAGCAGGCGGTTGCCGAAGAGTTGGCAAGCCTTGAACAGGTGCTTTTGATTTGCGGGCGCTACGAAGGCATTGATGAACGGGTTGTTGACGAATTAATTGATGATGAAATATCCATCGGCGATTATGTGCTGTCGGGCGGCGAAATTCCGGCGATGGTTGTCGTTGATGCCGTAACTCGTTTGCTTCCCGGTGCGCTCGGATGCGAACAATCTGCCGAACAGGATTCGTTTTCCAGCGGCATGCTGGATTATCCGCATTACACGCGACCGGCTGAATATCGCGGATTGAAGGTGCCGGACGTTTTACTGAGCGGTCATCATCTGGAGATTGAAAAATGGCGACGCGCCAAAGCGTTTGAAAAGACCCGCAAGCGTCGCCCTGATTTGCTTGAACAACAGGATTCAGGATGCGGGATTCAGGGTTCGGGCAGCGAAGAACAAGGTAAAAATTAAGCCGGTTGTCGGTTGTGAAATTTAGAAAAGCAAGCGGTCACTGACCGCGATTGATACCGGGTTTTTAAGAGATTATTTAAAGCGAGGAAATAAAAATGAGCTTAGTTGTACAATCAATCGAGAACAAACAGTTACGCACTGATCTTCCCAATTTTAAATCGGGCGATACGATTCGCGTTCACGTAAAGATTAAAGAAGGCGATAAAGAACGAATTCAGGTTTTTGAAGGCGTTGTCATTGCGCGCAAACATTCGGGGGTGCGCGAAAGCATCACGGTTCGCAAAACCAGTTTCGGCGTTGGCGTCGAGCGCATCTTCCCTTTGCACGCCACGGTTGTGGATAAAATCGAAGTCATCCGTCGCGGTCGCGTGCGTCGCGCCAAACTGTATTACCTGCGTAACCTGCGCGGTAAAGCGGCGCGTATTCGCGAACTCGATGTGCGTGGTCAAAAAGGTGCAGCCGCGGCAAAAGCTGCAACCGCTGCCGCAGCGTCGGAAACGACCGAGAGCACCAACGAGTAAGCGATTGATTCAAGCCAGATTCACAATCAATCATTTGTAGTCAGCGATTTGCTAAAGCGGGCGAAGTGTGCGAAGTTGTCGCGTGAATCGCCGGAAATTTAAAATTTGTAAAGGGCACAGAACATTTTCATCTGTGTCCTTTATTTTCTTGAGGAGTTAAGGGTGTTATGAAATCCCGCAAAGAGATGTTGGAAGAATTTTTAGCCGCTGATCCGAACGATTCGTTTTCGCGTTATGCGCTGGCGCTTGAACTGGAAAAAGCCGGTCAATTGAATGACGCTATGAATCAACTTCAGGAAGTCATCCGTCGCGATGAAAATTATGTCGCGGCTTATTATCATCTCGGACGAATGCTCGCTAACACGAACGCCGAAGCGCAGGCGCGTGAAATTTATCAACGTGGACTCGCGGTTGCTGCCAAAGCCGGCGACCAGAAAACCCGCAATGAAATTCAGGAAGCCATCGCGGCGCTCGATTAATCGCGCGCGCGCCCACCGCGCCTTGAAGCGCTTTCCGAACGCTATCCAACATCCGCACTCACCTGAAAAACCCCTGACATTTCTGAATTTTTCTGCAACATCAACCAGGCTTTTCTCACCCACTCATTGTTCGCAGCAGTGTGTTATACTGCGCTCCCAGCAACTGAAACTTATCAAAGAGGGATGTCATGAAAACATTGATTTCTGCTTCGCTTCTGGTTTTCTCACTGGTCTTTTCGGGCTTTGCGCAAACGCCAACCATTGATCAATCGCTCAGTATGAAAAGCGCATCAAATCCGCGCATTTCGCCCGACGGTCGTTTCATCGCTTATCAGGTTCAAGAGGTCAATTGGACGGACAATGCCTGGGAAACCGAAATCTGGATTGCCAACCCCGCAACCGGCGAACGCTTCCAACTGACCAACGCGAAAAAATCGAGTTCCGCGCCACAATGGTCGCCTGACGGACGCCGCCTCGCTTTCGTTTCAGACCGCAACGATAAACGCCAACTCTATCTGATTTCACCTGTGGGCGGCGAAGCCGTGCAACTGACCAATGTTGAAACCGGTGTGAATGGCTTTAGTTGGTCGCCCGATGGACGGCGCATCGCTTTTACGATGGTTGACCCGAAATCGAAGGCTCGAAAAGAGCGCGAAGAAAAATATGGCGAGTATGAAATCGTCGAAAGCGATTACAACTTTACACACCTCTGGATGATTGATGTCGCCGATGAAATCAAAACCCCGCCGGAAGCCAAACGCCTCACCGAAGGCACAAGTTTTACCGTAGGCAGTTTCAACTGGTCGCCCGATGCCACGCGCATCGCTTTTTCAGCAACCAGAGACGCCGATTTAGGCTCATCCCATACGGCAGATATTTATGTTTTGAAGGTTACTGATAAAGCGGTCAAAAAAATTGTCGAAACCCTGGGACCCGATAACAACCCCATCTGGTCGCCTGATGGAAAACAGATTGCCTTTGAAACCGCCAACGCGCAGGAGTTTTTCTATTACCTGAATTCTTATCTGGCGGTTGTATCGAGTGATGGCGGCGCGCCGCAGACTTTATCCGCGAGTTTTGATGAAATCCCGCGAATGCTTGCCTGGTCACCCGATGGCATCTATTTTTCCGCACAACAACGGGTCTACGCATCGCTGTTTCGTTTGAACCCCTCAACCAAAGCCATCGAGCAAATGAGCAAATCGCAAATGACTGTCGCCCAGGTATCGTTCACCAAAGATTTCAAACAGGCGGCATTCATTCAGGCTGCTGCCAACCAGTACCCGGAAATTTTTGTCTCCGCCGTGAAACCACTCGAAGGCAAACGCCTCACCGCGATGGGCGAACAGTTCAAAGATTTTAAACTCGCCACCCGCGAAATCATTCGCTGGAAATCGACAGATGGCACGGAAATCGAAGGCGTATTAATCAAACCGGCGAATTTCGATGCGTCGAAAAAATATCCCTTACTGGTGGTCATTCACGGTGGACCCACGGGCGTTGATACACCCGTGCTCAATGCCGACCGCACCTATCCGATTGAAATGTTTGCCGCCAAAGGCGCAGTGATTTTGCGCCCCAATTATCGCGGTTCTGCCGGTTACGGTGAAAAATTTCGTTCGCTCAATGTGCGCAACCTTGGTGTGGGCGATTACTGGGATGTCATCTCAGGCGTCGATTTTCTGATTGCCCAAGGCTTGGTTGACCGCGACCGCGTCGGTTCGATGGGCTGGAGTCAAGGCGGCTATATTTCGGCATTCATCACCACATCAAGCGACAGATTCAAAGCCGTATCCGTAGGGGCAGGAATTTCCAACTGGATGACTTACTATGTCAACACCGACATTCATCCGTTCACCCGTCAATACCTGAAAGCGACGCCCTGGGACGACCCGGAAATTTATCGCAAAACCTCACCGATTTCTTATGTCAAAAGCGCGCAAACCCCGACCCTTATTCAACACGGCGAACTCGATAGACGGGTGCCCATACCCAATGCTTATGAGTTGTACCAGGCATTGAAAGACAAAGGCGTGCCGGTGAAACTTGCAGTCTTCAAAGGCTTCGGTCACGGCATCGACAAACCCAAACAACAACGCCAGGTGATGGAACAAAATTATGAATGGTTCAGCCGCTACATCTGGGGCGAAAAACCGAATGAAGAAGGGAAATAATTCTACACTGTTGCGCTTGATTCTTGCTTATCATCGAAAGTGAATTGAGTATTTGTGTATGCTAAGATAAATCCGCTAATGCGATAGAGAAAAATCGAGGTAGCCAGTATGAGTCAAGTAATAACCGCATCCGAAGTATTAACCCTTGAAGAGGTAGCTGACTACTTGCGATTGCCCGTAGAAGTTGTGGAACGGCAAGCCGCGCAAGGGCGAGTTCCTGGGCGAAAAATTGAAGAGAACTGGCGGTTCCTTAAAGCGGCGATTGATGATTGGCTCCGCGCACAAGATAAACGTGCCAGAATTTTGCAGATGGCTGGCGCGTTTGCCGATGATGAAAATATGGCGGCGTTGCGGACTGAAATTTATAAACAGCGCGGACGACCTGAAGTTGAAACGGATGAATAATGTATCTGCTCGACACCGATATACTCACTCATCTTCAAACCGGGCAGCCGCAGGTGATTGGTAAATTTCAGGAACTTGCAGAAGATGAAATTGCAACAACTGTCATCTCAATTATTGAATTGATGCAGGGGCGGTTTAGTTTTGTTTTGAAAGCCGCGACCGGCACGGAACTTTTACGCGCTCAGCATTGGCTTGATAAGACGGAAGAATTCCTTGCGCAATTTATGGTGATTCCCTTGAATCAAGCCGCCTGTGAATGCTTTGATCAATTGCGCGCAGTTTCTGTTTATCGCAAAATCGGGCGCGCAGATTTGTTGATTGCCAGTATAGCCCTTGCCAGCCAGGCAACATTAGTTACCAGAAACGTCAAACATTTTAGACAAATTCCAAATCTGAAAGTTGAAAATTGGATGAGTTGAGGTTTCTTCAAAGGTTTCGGTCACGGCATCGACAAACCCAAACAACAACGCCAGATGATGGAACAAAAGCCGCTACATCTGGGGCGAAAAACCGAATGAAGAAGGGAAATAATTTAACCGACTTATTTCGTGGTTCAGCGTTCATAATTTTCATCAAGGCTTTTGGAACCATCTGAGCGATGAATTGATTGATGCCCGGATTGATTCCGGCTAACCAATTTCACTTTCGCAAAAAGTTAGCTAAGATAGCCGAGGTCTGGTTGATGGGGGAATTTCTTGATTATCTATGACCGATTCTCCCACATTCACTTTATATCTTGAGTAGGAAGAATTGAAAAATCATCCTCAAGTAACAATTCTTCAATTCGGGCGAAAAGAAATTAAATGGTTGTCTATCATCTTGATTGCCGCCAGTTTATTTCTGATCGTTTTGAATTATCTGTTGACCATTGCGACAGCGCCGCTAACCTTACATCAAAAACCGTTGCTGGCGTTTATCAGCCAGCAAGTGGATTTGCGAAACGAGGCGAACCTTGCCACCTGGTACTCCAGCGCTATTTTGTTTCTCGCGGCAATCGTTGCCTGGTTGAACAGTAGAACAACTTCGCCGTTTACCAAATTGAAATGGACGCATCGGCTCGCCTGGTTATTGATTGCCGCAGTGCTGATGGCAATTTCCATCAGTGAGACCGCAAAGATTCATGAAAATCTGGTGGCGGTATTAAATCGCCAACCAATAGGCCAATTGCAAAATTATTTTCAGGAAGGCGCAGGCGATTGGATTTTCGTTTTACTTCCCTTCATTATTGCAACCGCTTTGGGGATGTTCACCTTTTTCATTGCGGCGTTTTGGCGCTGCAAAAAAATCATGCTGCTTGCGCTAGCCGGGATACTTTGTTGGAGCACTGCCATCCTGTTTGAAGCGATTGAAGGGAACTTTATAAAAGTAATCCTGTCACGGAATGTTCGCGGGTTTATCGAAGAAAGTTGTGAAGTGATAGGAACGACGTTTTTGCTTATCGCCTTCGTTGAATATTTCAAAATAAGGAATGCCGCAGATGTTCAGGCAGACCAGAATGAGTTGGAAGATAGCCCCGCTCTATCGTTGGTCGAGAGCAATTGAGCCGCCGAGGCTTGCAAAACCAATAGTGAAATTTTCGTCAAAAGCCATCAGGTCGGCGCGTTTGCCTGCTTCGATTGCGCCGTAATTCAAAGCCACACCTGCCGCAACAGCCGGAACGTATGACGCCATACGTGAGGCTTCGTAAATCGGAATATTTAAACTCGCGATATTTTTCAAAGCGTCGCGCATGGTGATGACCGAACCCGCAATCGTGCCTTTGGCTGCGCCTTCCATTAAAGCCGTGATGCCGCCCAGAACTTCGATTTTATCGCCCCAGACCGTGAATTCACCTTCGCCGAGTCCCGCAGGGGCGATGGCATCACTAATCAAAGCCATCCGCTCTGCACTTTTCGATTTGTGCATCAGTTGCAGCATCAAGGGATGAACATGATGAAAATCGGCAATGCAATCAAAGGTCACTTCGGTATTTAAAAGTCCCCACGCGACGATGCCGGGTTTGCGATGGTGCAACGGTTCAAGAGCGTTGGGGAAATGAGTAATGTGATGCGCGCCGGCGCGAACCGCTGCGTCTAAAATTTCAGGTTGCGCGGTGGTGTGACCGATAAACGAGCGAACATCTTTGCTGGTGAGTTCGCTGATCAAATTCAACCCGCCTCTCAGTTCCGGCGCAAGCGTCATCAATCGTTTATAAATTACCGGTGAATTCGTGGGATGGGTGAACACGCGGATGGTGTCGGGGTTTCCGTCATAGGTTCTGAAATGCTCGCGTTGTAATGCGCCGCATTTTTCTTCGCTTACGAAAGGTCCCTCAAAATGTATGCCGAGAATTCGCGCGCCGTTTGTCTGACCGTTATCCTGATTTGCAATGTAAGTTTCAATTTCCTGAATGGCTCGTCGATACCCCGCATCATCGGTCGGCACAAAGGTCGCAAAATAACCGGTCACGCCTTCACCAAGTAAAAATTGAGAAAGTTTTGCTAAACCCTGCTGGTCGGCGTTCTGTACATCAATGCCTGCGGAGCCGTGAATGTGAACATCAATCAAGCCGGGCGCGAGAAAGCGATTTTGTAAATCAAGTTTTTCATCAGCGGCGAGTCCCACAGGCGTATCCGCATCGGTAAAGACCTCGGCGATGCGCCCTTCACGAATTAACACGCCGCCCGGTTGGACGCGGTCTTTAAGAATAATTTGGGCGTTATGTAAAAGCAGTTGAAACATCTTTATCAACCCATTTAACCCGTCCGCTAAGACAGGCGGTACTGACCGACTATTCAGCCATGATGAAATTCAATGTTTCGTGCCACACCGTGGGATTGCCTTTGTTGCTCGATGAACCGAATAGCTCAACCCGGTCTTCGCCAAACACATAGGTGTTTTCGATACTCACATCATCGCTGACGTCCATCTGGTAGTGAAAAACCTTATTAAACAGATAGCCTTGTCCGCTGGTCGTTTTGCCTTCGTAAGCGATGGTGACTTCAAAAAACGGAAAGCGCGTGAAGGTGAACCTCACCGTCGAATGTTCTTCATAAAGCAGCGAACCGTCTTCTTTGAAAAAGACGCGCCTGGTTATTTGGGCTTTGGTGTCGCCTTCATCCATGACCGTGAATTCACTGGTGAAATTGCCTGCTGCGGGTTTGCTGTCGAACCACACGCCCGCGCCTTTATAGCTTCCATTTTTGTAGGGGATGAATAACGACATACTAAAAATCTCTTCGGCGCTTATCTCAACACAGAGTATGAGGGATTGCTTCTAATAAAAAGGTAGTTTTATCACTTGAAGGAATCTTTTCCTTGCACTACCACGGTTTGCAGGTCGCTTTCCGACGACTTTTTGAATCGTATAATGAGATCATTTTCTCTATAAATTAATACCCCTTCAGCATAGGTCTTTTTAGTTCGCAAACTCGCATGCCCCATTCGTGATTGGTTATAGCGTTCCACTTTAGAAAACAACATAACAATCATATTAGGCTCCGAATACTTCGTTCTGAATTGGGTCATCAAGCTACGCAGCTTGGGTTCTGTAAAATCTTCTTCATCAAGCAAAATATCAACTGTACGCATCACCGAATCACTTGTGTCTGAAACAATAAAATAACAAACTTTATCCTCCTGAACACAATGAGCAAGTGCTAAATGACCGACGCCCCCCAAAGCTACAATTAAAGATATGGCTTTAATAAAGAGTTGCTTTTTTGACATTATGAGGTTCAATTCCATGAGTGGATAATATTTTTCTTCATTCGCATTTCAGCAATTAAAAGACTTCGCTAGTTAGTTCTCCGGTAATATAAAACTATCTAACGCCCGGCGCACCGAGCCGTTGAATTTTTGCAAAGTCGTTTCGGCGTCTTCGCGTGACAAATTAGCGCGGGTCATCAATAGAGCGATTTTCAAATCATCACCTGCCTCAGCAAAAATGCGCGCCGCGGCTTCTTCACTTAAACCCATTTCTTCGGCAAGTATCGCTCTGGCGCGACGACGCAACTTTTCATTGGTCGCTTTCAAATTCGACATCAGGTTGCTGTAGACCAACCCCAGACGAATCATGGTCGCCGTCGAGAGCATATTCAAAATCATCTTTTGCGCCGTACCGGCTTTCATTCTCGAAGAACCGGCGATGACTTCCGCGCCAACCACCGGCACGATTGACACCTCGGCGATTTGCGTCATCTGCGACCCTTCGTTGCAGGTAATTGCAATCGTCGCCGCGCCGAGTTCCTGCGCGAATTCCAACGCGCCAAGCGTATAAGGCGTATTGCCGTTTGCAGAGATGCCAACCACTGCATCTTTTGCCGAAACCCCAATGGTGTGCAAATCAATTGCCGCCTGATGCAAATCGTCTTCTGCGCCTTCGACAGCATTTCTTAAAGCGGTGTCTCCACCCGCGATAATGCCAATCACCAGTTCCGGTGAAACGCCAAAGGTCGGCGGACATTCCGACGCATCCAACACGCCGAGCCTGCCGCTGGTTCCGGTGCCGACATAAAACAACCTGCCTTCGTTTTCCAAGCGTTCAACAATCATATCAACGGCGCGGGCGATTTGCGGCAATACGCGGGAAACCGCTACGGCGACCTGTTTGTCTTCTTCGTTGATGAGTTTGACGATTTCCAGGGTCGAGCGTCTATCGATGTCTCTGGTATTCGGATTGGTTTGTTCGGTGAGAGGCTTGGGATTCATAAGGATTCAGGATTCGGGATTCAGGATTCAGGGAAAGGAAAGTATGAAGTAGGAACGATGAACGATGAACAACTGCAAAACGCTTTCTGTTCATCGTTCATCGTTCCGCCTTCATCGTTTCTTCTCCCCTGCATCCTCACTAAAGCAATTTCTTAATATCGTTTTCAAACACGTTGTAAGGGCGCACCCCAACATATTTCTGAGCGACTTTGCCATCGCGGTCAATGATGTACGTGGTGGGAATGCCTGAACCCATTTGATAAGGACCCAGCGCACTCATATCAGTTACCATCCAGATGTTGTAATTGATGCCCATGTTTTTCATAAACGGAGCGACCGCTGCCGCACCGCCGCCGCGCTGGTCAATCGGGTCAACCGAAACTCCGACCACAGCGAAACCTTGCGGGCCATAGAGATTTTGCAATTTGATGAAATCCGGTATTTCAACGCGACAGGGTCCACACCACGTCGCCCATAAATCGAGGATGACGACTTTGCCGCGATAAGCTTCAAGGCTTTGCGAGACGCTTTGCACCGTCAAGGGTTCCGGCGAAACCGCAAGGCTTGGGGTGGTCGCCTTTTTCGACATCAATGAATACCCGCCAAAGCCAATCAGGGCGATGATGACGACGCCCGCAAACAACGGCAATTTACTTTTGTTACTCTTTTTCTTAGCCATAAACTTCTCCAATTAAAAAATCAAATTAACTCCGGGTGATGACCCGCCCTGTGGTATCCACCGCCACAATGTGCGCTTTGCACTCAATGCCGCGTGACGCGAAAACCGCCACCAGAGCCTGTTTCACGCCTTCAAAGTCGTCATTTGCCAGAGCGAACACGGTCGGCCCCGAACCGCTGAGTGCCACCCCTAAAAGCCCCTCGACATTTTCGAGATTTAAAATCTCTGCCAGTCCCGGAACCAGCGGCGCGCGATAGGGTTGATGCAAACGGTCACGCATGGCTTCGCGAAACAAATCATAACGCCTGGCGGCAACGCTTGCGACAAACATCGCGGCGCGTTGAATATTAAAGACCGCATCTTCGCGTGACAGATTCAACGGGACGACCCGGCGCGCTTCTTCAGTTCGCACTTTGAAATTCGGAATCACCACGATGGCGCGAACCGCTTCAGGAAAATCGACTTTTGCCGCAAAAACTTTTCCCCTCTCGTCAACAGAGCTTACCACGAAAGCGCCCAGCAATGCAGCCGTGACATTGTCGCTGTGGTGTTCCATCTCAGTGGCGTAATCCATCAGCTTCTGTTGTGAAAGTTGTACACCGGTGACGACTTCAAACGCCGAAAAGCCCGCGATGATGGCTGCCGCCGATGAGCCAAGCCCGCGCGCCAGAGGAATTTCATTGGTGACGTGAAAGCGAGCGGGGCGAAGTTCGACGCCTTCGCGTGCGGCAATAAATTTCATTGCCTGAAAAATTAAATTGTCTTCCGTCGAAGCGTTGAGTTCGGCTGCGCCTTCACCGGAAAATGTAAATGTCATCTCTTCAGCCGGTTCGACATCAAGAGTTAAATAAAATTGCAGGGCGAGTCCGAGCGAATCAAATCCCGACCCTAAGTTAGAGGTGGATGAAGGAACGCGAATGCGGGTTGATGCTTGTGTCATGACGTTAAAAAATTGTTGTTTAAAGTCTTGTCTTATTAAGGCGGCTTTGCCGCAAAACATTTTTAATAAATCCTCTTGCGTTCACGAACCCGCACACTGCTGGAAAAGCCGTGCGCTTTTTTCTCTTTCACACGCACGCGCTGTGCGCCCGATTCGCGGCGCTCAAGAATGATTCTGCACAAGACGAGCGCAAACAGCCTATGCATAAATCGCGCTTCCCATTTCATCGAATGCTGCACCTCAATACGCGCAGTGGTTTGTGAGCGATGCCGGGCACTGAAGCGAAAGACCAACAGGTGCGAATTATAAAAGCGTTTGTTGACGACAAAAGATTGTTCCGAACGCAGACGACTATCTAAAAATCTGAGCAAGCGAAAATTATCGCCTTCTGCCATCTCCAAACGAATCCCGGCTTTATTTGGATTAGCGCGCGAACGTTCAATCAGATGCGATTCTTTGTCATCCTGCGCGACGATGGAAATGCGTTTGCCGAAAGCCGAAACCGTGATGTCAAATTGCAATCCATCGGCTTCGTAAACCGCCCGGCGCATGCCAATCCAGCGCAACCGTCCGATGGTGCGCTTGCCAACCGTCAGCGTATGCCGCGCGCGACTATGCCCTTCGCGTCGCACGATGACTTCGCATTCGCCGATGAAATCCTGCTCGAAAACATCGCCGGTTGAAGAGGTTAAATAATTTAATTTCGCTTCCATGATTTTGTACTTCGATTTTGTACTTCGATTTTGTACTTCGTGCTTTGTACTGTGCAACCAACTACAAAGTACGAAGCACAATTTTTAGACTCCGATATATCGCGCATACAAACCGCGCGCGATGTTGATGTCGTTTGTGCCTTTAATAATGCTGCGGGCGTCTGCAAAGACCGTGATGTCGTAACCCTCGACGCGAAAACGCAACAAAAAATCATTGAACACGACTTCGCCCAGTGGTCGCAAGCGTTCGGCGAGGGTTTTGAAATCAAGCTTCGCCGCCTTCGACCGGGCAATCTGCACCGCATTGCGCCCGCAAAGCGACACGGCGACCTGCCTTCCTGCGCCCTGCAAAAATTCAAACTCGTCTTCGGCGCACACCGGGCATTCAGTTTGCCCTGCGAAATTCGCGAGATTCGTGCGGTTGATTTCAAAATCCCACACGTCAACACGAATCAGCGAACGGTGCAATTTATCTTTCTGGTCGGTGAGGATTTTTAATGCCTCTGCGGCTTGAATCGAAGCAATGATAGAGATAATCGGCATCACTACGCCAGCCGTATCGCAGGTCGGACCCGAACCCGGTTCGGGCATCTCTTCCAGCATGCAACGAAGGCACGGCGTTACTTTCGGCAAAACCGTCATCGTCAGTCCATAAGAACCAACCGCCGCGCCGTAAATCCACGCAAGCTTATTTTTCACGCAAGCATCATTAATTAAATAGCGGGTCTCGAAATTGTCTGTGCCGTCGAGCACCACGTCAGCGCCCGCGATAATCTCTTCGATGTTTTCGTAGTTGATATCGGTCACCATCGGCGTGACTTCGATATCGGAATTGACGCGGGCAATGCGACGCGCGGCGGCGATGGCTTTCGGTAAACGCTCGCGGGCGTCGGCTTCTTCAAACATAATCTGGCGTTGCAGATTGGACGATTCGACAAAGTCGCGGTCGACCAGAACGATGTGCCCGACACCGGCGCGTGCCAGGGTTTCAGCCTGCACCGCGCCGAGCGCCCCGCAACCGATGATGACGGCGCGCGATGCAAGCAGTCGCGCTTGCCCCGCTTCGCCGATTCCTGCAAATAAAATTTGTCGTGAATATCGCTCGTTCAAATACATACCTCAGTGAAAATCAGGAGTCAGTATAAAAGAAACGATGAAGGCGGAACGATGAATGATGAACAAATAGAAAAATCTTTCTGTTCATACTTCATCATTCATACTTCATACTTTTGTGATTCTGACTCCTGAATACGGACTGCTTTCCTCACTTACTTCTTCGCCATAATCCACAAATGCCAGCCGATGCGATGCGCTAACGCTGTTTCAACGCCGCGCGGCAAGATTCGTCCGAACACAGGAATCCAGCGTTTGTTTAAAAAATGCGCTTCGGTGCGCGCTTCACGGTAACGCGAAAATAATTTTAGCGCCTCGCGTCGCGTGTAAGCGCGCGCCAAGGGGTTTCCCGCGCCATCGGTGTTTTGATTCAAAAATTCTTCGCGGGAAAGCATTCGCGATTTATCGCCTCGATAAAGCTCTTGCAATTCGCGAAGCCGCGTTTCATCTTCGCCGGTCATCGCGTGAACGAACGGCACGCCCCAATCAAATGCCAGAAGCCGCGCGCCAAAGCGTCTGAGCAACATGATATTGACATGATAGTTGTAAGAACTTTTGTGATAGAGCATCACCATCGCCGTGCCAGCGGGTTTTAAGACGCGATGCGCTTCGTTGATTGCCTTTTGCGTGTCAGGCGTGTGATGCAAAACGCCGTGTGAATAAATTAAATCGAAGGTGTTATCGGCAAACGGCAAATTTTCAGCATCGGCGACGCGCAAATCACCGCTCAGATTTTCATAAGCGAATCGCCTGCCGACCAGTTCAATCGAACGTTCGGTCAAATCGACGCCGGTGTAATGCGCGCCAGCACGGGCAAAATTAATCGCGTCGGTTCCAAGCCCGCAGCCGATTTCGAGCACCTGTTTATCGCGCCACTTTTCAAACTGCGCGACTTCGGGAATGTGCCATTCAGTCGCATAGCGGTGCGCTTCAATCGCTGCAAAAAATTCGCGCGAGCCAATCTGCATTTCGGCAAACTTCGCCCCACAAGGGTTGGCTTGCCAGAAATCATGCACCCGCGCTTTCAGTTCATCATTCATAAAGAGTCTGGAGTCTGGAGTCTGGAGTCTGGAGTCCGAAGCCACAAAAGACTCCAGACTCCAGACCCGCGACTCCAGACTGATCAATCAATAAATTCCCGGTGCCAGAGTTCGAGCGTCAACAGTTGGAAAACTTTCAAGCTGTTGTCTTCGCGACCTGCGAGGTTCGCATCAATCAAACGGCGCACTTCCGGGTAATCGAAATAACCGCGCCGTCGGATGTTCGATTCCGAAAGTAAATCTTCGACCATGTCGCGCAAATCACGTCTGAGCCATGCTCTCAAAGGCGCGCTAAATCCGGCTTTTTTGCGATAGATGATGTTGCGCGGAAGCCACGATTCGGCGGCTTTTTTCAAAATGTATTTGCGCGTGAGTCCCTTGATTTTCAGTCGCGCCGGGATGCGCGCCGCAAGTTCTACGAGGTCGTGGTCAAGCAGCGGCACACGCACCTCAAGCGAATTCGCCATGCTGGTTTTATCGGTGTAGGTCAAGTTCAAGCACGGTAAAAAAGTTTTCAAATCAATGTAGAGCATCTGGTTGACGAAGTCTTCACCGGCAACTTTGTCGAAATATTTTTGATGCGCGCGCATGGCGTCAAAGCCGGTTGTTTTCTCGCGCATTGCATTTGCATACAAATCCTGTTTTTCGGTTTCGTTGAAATAGGTTCCGAAACCTAAGTAACGTTCACGAAGTGGCAACTCTGCCGAACGCGCCAGTTTTTTGGTATTGCGAAAGACCGCGTTGAATTTGCCGGGAACCGATGCAGGCATCGCCGCAACCAGCGGACGCGAGATAAATGACGGAATCAGGTTGTAAGCATCGGCAAGGCGAACCGCGAGGTGGCGCGGATAGCCCGCAAACACTTCATCGCCGCCCATTCCTGACAGCAGTACGGTGAGGCGTTCACGCGCCGCTTTGCAGATTAGAAAACTGGTGATGACCGCTGGGTCAGCGACCGGTTCATCGAGGTGATAGACGAGTTTCGGTAAAAGCTCCATCACCTGCGGTTCAAAAAAATCTTCGTGATAATCGGTTGCAAATTTCGCCCCGACTTCGCGGGCGTATTTCACATCGTCTTCGAGAATATCGTATTTGAGGTCTTCGCTTTTGAAACCAAAAGTGTAGGTCGTGACCTTCTGCTCGGACATCCCGCACATCAAAGCGACGATTGATGACGAATCAATGCCGCCCGATAGGAACGCGCCGAGCGGCACATCGGCAATCATCTGCAAACGAGTGCTGCGTTCAATCTGTTCACGCACCCGCTCAATCCATTCCGGTTCACTCAGTGTATCGTCTTCGTGAAACGCTACGTCCCAATACTCGCGAACTTCGGTTTTCCCGTTTTTATAAATCAAGAAATGACCGGGCGGCAATTTCTTCACGCCTTGAAAAATCGTGTTGGGGTCAGGCGTCCATAAAAATGTCAGGAACTGGTCAAGGGATTCAAGGTCAACTTCGCGCTTGAAATTCGGGATGGTGAGCAAGGCTTTGATTTCCGAAGCGAAAGCAAACCCGGCGGGCGTATCGGCATAGTAAAGCGGCTTGATGCCCAAGCGGTCACGCGCTACAAGCAATGAATTGTCGCGCGCATCCCAGAGGGCAAACGCGAACATTCCGTTCAGTAGCGCAAGCGAATTCAAGCCCCATTCGCGGTAAGCGTAGATGACGACTTCGGCGTCACTATCGGATTTGAATTTATGCCCGCGTTTTTCCAGTTCTTTGCGGACTTCTTTGAAGTTATAAATTTCGCCGTTATAAGTGAGCCACAGTTCGCGGCGTTCATCGGTCATTGGCTCGTGACCGGCAGATGATAAATCGATAATCGACAGCCGGCGATGACCTAAACCTACGCGCTCGCCCTCGGCGGCGTCGGCAATGAAGATGCCTTCATCATCGGGGCCGCGATGCGCAATCGCTGCGAGCATATTTTTAATCAGTGGTTCATCGGGCGTGCCGACGATGCCGCAAATCCCGCACATAGTAAATAACTTCCCAAATCAACAAAGAAATAGATAGTAACAAAATACCTACGTGCCACCAATTTGCGCCATAGAAAATATTGTTGAGAGAGGTGTTCGGATAGATGTATTGAACGCCCAAGTCTGTTATTAATATGCGCGTTTGAAGAACCCAAAATAGATATTCAATCAAAATAAAGACTAAAGCCAGAATAGATAAAATAACGTGGTTCATTTTTCTAAAAGTAAAAGCAATGCTCAATAAAATCAAAATCTCCGCTACAAAACGTATTTCGGGTTCGGGCGTATCAAATGAAACCTCGCGATGGAACTGGTTGAGAATTTCAATAGGAACGAAAATCAAAGCTGATAATATAAGAGCGACCCAAGACATTCGCTTTGACCCAAGAGCCATTCCGCTAAAGAGCATCGCAAGAAATATCCGAAGATTTCGTTGCAGATAATCTGGACTGATATCTACCGCAAGCCCTGATTCAACTGCTTCATTAATTCTGCGACTTTGCTCAACTTGCTCAAAAATTATTAATGACAAAATGCCAGCTGAAATTAATAGAATGAAAATAGCAACGAGTTTAGGGTTTTTAGGCAATTTCATTATTGCCTCGAAAATTTAAGCTAGGCGCTCTTGGGAATGGAGGGGAGATTATCAGTCCATTATTTATGCCGCAACCGCAGCTTGGGTCATCACCAAGCCGCCTTTGATGTCATCATACAAGCCTGATTCATAAATCCATCGCAAAGCTTCATCATCCGATTTTTTTGCCCGTATAGTATCTTCGAGCCATTGGGAAATCAGGCGCTCGAATTGATACTCGCTGGCGGTTTCAAAAGTGAAAGAAGTTTTTTCTACATATTTTTTCAATAAATCGCTTACATTAACTTCATAATCGGGAGGTTTGTTTGATGCCGCCAGGGTTTCGTGCTTCCATAAGTAAAATTTGTCAGGCACAACCGCCAAAAGAAAGTAGGGGGTTTGCGGAACCCCGCCTTGAGCAATCAAATTATGATGAATAGTTTTTACCCAGCTTTTTAAAGAAGTTTTTTTGCCGGGCTTTTTTTTCACTTCAACGACAAGTTTTAATTTTTTATCGGGAGAGTATGCGGCTACGTCTACGCGAGGCAACACTCTCGCGCCTTGAATTTTCCACTCGCCGGTTCGCGCCTGTTCCTCAATGCAAGCGCCGCAAACGTTAACTTGTAAACGTCCGGGAAAGGTCCACACCGCAGTGATTGGTGCTGTTTCTCTGGCAACGCATTTATCGGTTTGAACTTCACAAACTCCATTAAAGATTACGCCGCTAGGTTCCACTTTCATTTCTCGACCTCCTGCCGGTTTCACTCAGCCATTGAATTAAGCGGTCTCTGGCATCTTCAATTAAATCTTCCCGGTCTTTTATGCCAATCTGCGTAAAGCAAGAAGCGTGAAGACTAGTTTCCGCTTCATCAATGAGGTTATCAGGAAAATCAAAGGTTCGCCGAAAACCCATCTCAAATCTCTGCACATGAGCCAGTTCATGAGCCAAACAGGCGACAATTGACATTCGCGCATTCGCTTCTATTCCGCTTCCCGGTTTAACATCAGCGCCCAGATAAACGCGATTTTCGTTCTCAAGGAAACGTGTTCGGGAAGAATGTTTATGCGCCGCGATGATCACAAGCTCAAGTTTTTTATTGCCACATAAAAATTTCCAGATTTGCTGGCAGCGTACAATTTCTATTTTTGAAAGCCCGCGCTGATTTCTTCCCGATAAAATCATGCAAACGGATTATAGCGAGGTTTGGCGAGAAGTTCACCGTCAGTTGATGCAGATTACTTATGCAGTAAAAGCGCGTCGGTTGCCATCGTAAAGAAAAGAATGATGCTCACAAAGGCATTGGTGGTGAAAAAAGCGGCGTTCATTCTCGAAAGGTCAGTTGCCTTAACGATGCTGTGTTGATACAAAAGCAGTGCGCCGGTGGCGATGACGCCGACCAAACCCAACCAGCCGAGGTTCGCTTTATAGAAAAACAACATCAACACTGCAAACATCAAGGCGTGAATGGCGCGGGCGATCCATAACGCTCTGGCAATGCCAAAATATTGGGGGATGGAATGCAGCCCCGCGCCTTTATCGAATTCATAATCCTGGCAGGCGTACAACACATCGAAACCCGCAGTCCACAGTAGCACCGCCATTGAAAGCAGAAACGGCACCATTGTGAGACTCCCGGTAATCGCAATCCACGCGCCCGACGGCGCGATTGATAAACACCAGCCTAAAATAAAATGTGACAAAGCAGAAAAGCGTTTGCAATAGGAATAAGCCAGGACAGAACCAAGCGCGACCGGCGACAGCAGAAGCGTCAGGCGGTTGAGGTTGTAAGCGGCAATTAAAAAAAGCGCCGATGAGACCATCGTAAACGCCCAGGCGAATTTTACATCGAGAAGCCCTGCGGGAAGCGCGCGCGTCGCCGTGCGCGGGTTCGCCGCATCGATTCGGCGGTCAGCGATGCGATTGAAAGTCATTGCCGCCGACCGCGCGCCAACCATCGCCAGGGTAATCCACAATATTTTCAACCCCCAGAAACTCGCGGGTTGCGCGGGCAACTCACGCGCGGCAAGTGTCGCGCCCAAAAAGGCAAACGGCAAAGCAAAGAGCGTATGCTCAATTTTGATCATCTCTAAGGTGATTTTTAAACGACTGACAAAACTCATATTTCCTATTTTTCTCGCATCGCTAATAATTCGACTTTGCCTTTCTCGGATTGACATCTTACCTCATTCCGCGCCTTTCTTGCGGTTTTTATCGAAGATGGCAATTAAAATGATAACGAAGGAAAGCAATCGCACAATGTAAAAAAATGGTTGGTCTTCGTTGGGATTGCTCACTAATCCCAATACCGCCCGGTTGATGCCTTCGATACAAAATGAGATGGCAAAGAAAAGAAAGAAGCGGTCGCCGGTTTTTTTCCAGAACTTCAGAAAGAAAATCCCGGCAACCAATGTCGCCATCGCAATCGCGCCCAGTAACATCAATGTCATCGCATCACCTCATTCCTCATCCCAGATTAATCCGTACAATAAAATCATCATCGCAACCAGTGCCGCGATTAACCGTAACGGAAACAGATTCACATACGGCAAAACATATTTATCAACGATTAACAGGGCGTTGTTCAACGTTAATCCCAGAAAGCAAAGTCCGCCCCAGAGGAGCAGTCGGTAACCGCTACGACGATAAGCCTGTAAAAGCAACACCGCGCAGAAAAGAGCCGTGATGGCGCAAAGCGCATAGATGATTCCAGCCATACTTACTCCTCTTCCTCCTTTCTAAGTTTGAAGGCATCGGCAAATTCCTGAACCCGGGTTTTGGGTTTTGCATGAATTAGATTGGTGACCGGCACCAGATATTTGGCATAGATTTCCGCGACGCGGTCAATCATTTGTCGGAGTTCCGGCGGATTGGGTTGATAGCGATAAAGCGCAGGCTTGCCCGATTGTCTGGAAATGAAACCGGCGGCGTACAAATCCGCCAGAATTTTCCCGGTTTCGCTTTCGCTGATGTAGAGCCGTTTGGATAAAGACTCGGCGCTATAATCCATATCCGGTTCATGACAAAAAATTAAAAGCCCTTCCAACTGCGCGACGGATTTAATGTTTTTGAGAATGAATTGTTCTACGTCTTTGGGAATTAAATCCTTGCTCATAGCAAATCTCTATCGAACAAACTGATAGCCAGTTTTCCCACTGATGAAGTGGAAAGGTGAGCCAGTAATGATTAGGGGTTAGAACAGTTTTTTCTCAGGCGATGACTTATTCAACTTTCGTGACATCGCCGTGCCAGACGGTTTCTGATGAATGTGAAATGCCCAGGTGATCCAGGATGCGATAAACAAAATGCTCAACCAGAGCGTTAAGGTCTTTCGGTTTATGATAAAACGCAGGCATTGCCGGAACAATCATCGCGCCCGCCTGTTTGAGCCTCAACATATTTTCAAGATGAATAATCGAAAGCGGCGTTTCGCGCAAAACAATGATGAGCTTGCGCTCTTCTTTTAAACAGACATCGGCGGCGCGATGCAACAAGTTGCGCGCTGCGCCCGATGCCAGCACGCCAAGCGTCGAAGCCGAACAGGGAATAATCACCATCGCATCAACCGGGTATGACCCCGAAGCGATTGCCGCGCCGATGTCACCCGCGTGAAAGATAACCGTTTTGGTCGAAGGGCGACCGATTAGCTGTGCAAGTAATTCTTCGTCGCTGGTGGCAGTGATGTCGAGTTCATCGCTCATCACGCGCCGCGCCGGACCGCTGATAACCAGATTGATGCGCCGCACCTCATTGCTGGCTTCAAGTTGCACAAGCAAGCGCTTGGCGTAAATGACGCCGCTCGCTCCGCTGATTCCTACGGTTATCGATTTCACCGCACGTATTGTAGCCAGCAAAAAAATATGCAGCAAGACAACGACTAATCAATCAGCTTCGGCAATGCCAGATTAACCTGAGAAGCCACCCGGCTCTCATCTATTGATTGAATCTCACCATCCGCATACAACACGCGACCGGCAACCATCGTCATTCGCACATCGCTAGAGGTCGCGCTGAATAAAATTGCCGCCATCGCGTCATGCAAAGGCGCGTTGTGGGTTGCCGATAAATCAACGGCAATCACATCTGCCTGCTTGCCGATTTCCAGAGAGCCGATTTGATTTTCGAGATTCAAGGCGCGCGCGCCATCAATAGTCATCAAACGAAACATCTGCTCAACCGTTGGCTCATTGAAATTTTTTGCCGCCGCGCGCTGCACCAGCGCACAGAGGTTGGCTTCATTCAGTAAATCCAAACGATTATTGGAGGCGACGCTATCGGTGCCAAGCCCGACGCGAATTCCCGCATTCAAAAATTTCGCAAGCGGCGCAATGCCGTGTCCGAGTTTGGCATTTGATTTCGGGCAGTGGGCAATGCGCGAGCGACTACGACTCAGGAGTTCGATATCTTCATCATCAACCTGCACGCAATGAATCAACAGCGGTTGAACATCAAGCACGCCAAGCGCCGCGAAATATTTAATCGTCGAGGTGCGCGGCGACTGCCATTCAATGCCGCGCAAGGCAAGGCGTTCAGCAAAATCACCGGTGCCAGACATCAGTAAATCGCTTTCGGCTGATGATTCGGCGGTGTGAATCGCGACATCCAAAACCTCGCGCGCGGCAAATTCAACAACGTGGCGAAAGAGTTCCGCAGAGACCGTATAAGGCGCGTGCGGCGACACGCCTACGCTCACGCGCTCGCTTTCGCTGTCGCGCATCTCCGCGACTTTGGCTTTGAGGTCTGCCAGAGCTTGCAAAGCCATTGCTGCATCGGGACCGAAGACTTCACGGTAAGCGATACCGCGCAGCCCGCTTTGCCTCATGGCGTCCATCGGCGCGCGCGAATCGCCGGTATCGGCAACACAGGTGATGCCGGCGCGAAGCGCTTCTGCCGCGCCAAGTAAGGCTGACGCCTGTAAATCTTCAATAGTGAGGCGCTCATATTTGGTTTTCGTAAGTTTCAAAATCCAATCGCGAAACGGCAGGTCTTCCAAAAAGCCGCGCATCAATGTCAGTTCCAGATGCGTGTGGGTGTTGATGAGTCCGGGTAAAATGGCGGCGCGTCCGAAATCTTTAACCTCGACGTTTGGGAATTGTCTGTTTGATGCGAGTTCATTTTGCCTGCCGACAAAAACCAGTTGTTCGCCATCGACGGCAATCGCGCCCTGATGAATTGGCGGTGAAGTGATGGGTAAGACCCATTCGGACTTGTAGATTTTCGCAGTCATTGACTCACTGATTAGACCTGAGCCGATTTGATTCAGTCAATCTCTGGCATTAAAGTTGATTTATTGATTCATTCGAGAAAATGATTCGCCGGTTTGGGAAAAATCCCGCAAAAATTTTCTCGACGGCAAAGAGATTGAGGAATAAAATCTGAGCGTGAATTTCAAACGGTTAAAATTACACATCCGCTTAAATTGCCTGAGCCTGATGGTGGTTTTTTTATGGCTTCATGGCATCGGCTGTGTCGTTTGTTGTTCAAGCGAAATACTCAAACCGGTTTTTCAATCGCTTCCGATGGCGATGCATCACGCAACCAATCCAGTGGCAACCGGCGCAAGCGCTTGCCACGAAAAAGATTGTTGCGGGAAGCCTATAAAAAAATCTCCATCAACGCAATCATCGCAAAGTGAATCTGCGCCGCTGAAAATTGCCAATAACGGTGAACTGAATGTCTGTAAGTTGCTTGCAAAACAGACCGTAGCCTTTACCGTCATGCCCAAATCGGAAAGCCCGGTTGCGGTTCCGGCGACGTTGCCCGATTCACTCGCAACAACTTTCACTTACACCAGCGATTCACACCCTGCCAAATTACTTGAACCGCAAAACCGCAGTGGCACTTACCTGCGCTGTTGTGTGCTCCTGATTTAATCAACAGACCGCAATTCATCACCATTGATTGGCTGATGCCTCAGGCATCAGCGCGGGATAAGTATGTTTATTTAACAGGAGACACAACTCATGAAAACCATCAAATTAACCATCATCACCCTTGCCCTATTATTAGGCGGCGTCGTTTATGCCTCGGAAAATGTATGGGCAACCTCTGATAAAGCAGCGGAAAAAAGCGCCGCTTGTTGTAAAGCCAAACCCGATTGCTGCACGCCGGGCGCAGCCTGTTGCAAAGACGGCGCAGCTTGCTGCACGATGGGCGCGGCTTCCTGCAAACGCGAGAAAAGCACGCAAAATCGCGTCGTCGGATATGCCAGCACGGAAAAAGCCGGTTGCTGTGCAGCCAAAGATGCCTGCTGCACGGACGGCGCTTGCGAGATGAGCAAGGACTGCTGCTCGGCGAAAAATGAATGTTGCGCGGAAGGCGCGGCTTGTTGTAAAGAGGGCGCGGCGTGCTGCGCAACCAAACAATCATGTAAAGCCGGCGCGCAATGCGGCGCAGGTGATGGTCAATCTTGCTGTTCGGCTAAGAAAAACTAATTCATCACTCGTTATCATAACTGTCAGCAAAGAGACAGGCGCAAGTCGTTCGCGCCTGTCTCTTGCCAATCCATTTCAACTACCAGCCCGCTGATTTCAGGCTGAACAGCAATTGGTTTACCAGCTTTCAGGAGTAATCCATGAAAACGAAATTGGTGTATCTCATTTTGTTGGCGATGACGTTTCTGGTTGCTGCTTGCGGCAACGCCAAACGCGGCGAAACGAAGGTGATCAAATCAACCAGGTCGAACAACTTGACGGTGACGCTCTCAAGCGCATCGGGTGAACTAAAATCCGGCGACAACGATTTGCGGCTCTCCTTTACGGATGAAGCAGGCAAGTTGGTGGAAATCAATGCCGCCTCGCTCAACTTTCACATGCCCGCAATGGGCGCGATGGCAGAGATGAACGATGAAGCGAATCTCACAACGAGCGCTACACCGGGCGAATATCGCGCCCAGGTCAACATTGAAGTTGCAGGCACCTGGGAAGCCATCATCATTTATGAAAGTCCGCAAGGCAAAGGGCGGGCGACGATGACCGTCAATGCAAAATAAAGTAGTAATTTGAAAGCGTCGTCATCCTTGCTTTGCGCGTTTTGCTATCGCTCAATGGTGAAGCGTTTCAACAGACACCATTCATCATCAACAGAGGTTCGTTATGATTAATCGCCTCATCGAATTTTCGCTGAACAATCGCTTCATCATTATTGCGGCGTATCTATTGCTCGCCGGTTGGGGTTACTGGGCGTTGACGCGCACGCCGATTGATGCGATTCCCGATTTGTCCGACAATCAGGTCATCGTTTTCACAGACTGGATGGGGCGCAGTCCCCAGGAGGTCGAAGACCAGGTAACTTATCCGCTCACCACCAACCTGCAAGGCTTGCCCGGTGTGCGCACGGTGCGCGGGCAATCGGCGTTCGGCTTTTCGATGATCAACGTCATCTTTGAAGATTCAATTGATTTGTATTGGGCGCGAACCCGTGTGCTTGAGCGGTTGAATCTGGTTACCAAACAATTGCCCGAAGGCGTGACGGCGACGCTTGGACCTGATGCGAGCGGGCTGGGGCAAATCTTCTGGTACACCATCGAAGGCGACGGTTACAACACCCGCGACCTGCGAACTTTGCAGGACTGGTTCATTCGCTATCAACTCAATTCCGTGGCGGGCGTTGCCGAAGTCGCTTCGGTTGGCGGCGAAGTGCAGCAGTATCAAATCGACGTTGACCCCAATCGCTTGCGGGCTTACTCGCTGGCGTTTTCGATGGTCGCTGATGCTTTACGACGCAGCAATGCCAACGTCGGCGGCAACGTCATTGAACAGAATGGGCAATGGGCTGTAGTGCGCGGCGTCGGGTTGATTGAATCGGTCGCCGATATAGAAAACATCGTCATCGGCGCAGCCAACGGCACACCGGTTTACATCCGCAATGTGGCAACCGTCAAAATCGGCAATGCCTTTCGTGTCGGCGCGCTCGATAAAAACGGCAAAGAGGCGGTTGGCGGTGTGGTCATTGCGCGTTACGGCGTCAATACCCTCGAAGTCATCGAAGGCGTAAAACAAAAACTCGAATCCATCAAATCGGGTTTGCCGGCGGGCGTAAAGATTGAACCGTTTTATGACCGCACCGATTTAATCAAACGCGCTACAGACACGCTAAAACGCGCGCTCATCGAAGAATTGCTGCTGGTGACGCTTGCCCACATTATCTTTCTTTTTCACTTCCGTTCGATTCTCATCGTCACCATTCCTCTGCCGCTCGCTGTGCTGACTTCGTTTCTTTTCATGTACTACATGGGCATCACCTCGAATCTGATGTCGCTTTCGGGAATCGCCATTGCCATCGGTGTATTGGTGGACGCAGGAATCGTCGTCACCGAAAACGCTTTTCGTTATGTCGAAAAACGCGGCGTCGATGTGCGCGATAGAAAGCGCGTCTGGCAAACCGTGTTGGAATCGACGAAACTCGTCGGTCGCCCGATCTTTTTTTCAATGACGATTATCATCCTCGCCTTTGTGCCGGTGTTTGCCCTCACCGGGCGCGAAGGCAAATTGTTTCATCCGCTCGCCTTCACCAAAACCTTTGCGATGATTGGCGCAACGATTATTGCCGTGACGCTGGTGCCGGTGCTTTGCACCTTGCTTTTAGGCGGGCGGGTTCACGCCGAAGAAGACAATTTCGTGATGCGGGTTTTACAGGGTATTTATCGTCCGTTTTTAAAATTCGCGCTGGCGCACAAACTCATCACCCTTCTCACCGCGGCAACCCTTTTTGGCGGCGCGCTCTATCTTGCCAGTCGCATCGGTTCGGAGTTTATGCCGGAACTCAACGAAGGCGATGTGATGTATATGCCAATCACCGACCCGGCGATTTCCATCAACGAAGCGTTGCGCGTCATGCAACGGCAAGATGAGATTTTGAAATCCATCCCCGAAGTCGAATGGGTGGCGGGCAAAGCCGGTCGCGCAGAAACTTCGACAGACCCCGCGCCCGTCAATATGAACGAAACCATTGTGCACCTTAAACCGATGCAGGAGTGGCGCGCCGGGATGACTCGCGAAAAATTAATAGCCGAAATGGATGACCGGCTTTCGATGCCGGGCGTTTCAAACATCTGGACGCAACCGATTATCAATCGTATCGAAATGCTTACCACAGGCATCCGCACCGAACTCGGCGTAAAAATTTACGGCAGCGATTTGAATGAACTCGAAAGCTTATCGAACGAAGTCGCCAAAGTCTTAAAGAATATTCACGGCGCGGCGAATGTTTCGCCCGAACCGCTCACCGGCGCGCCTTACATCGACATTAAAATCGACCGACAGGCAGCAGCGCGATACGGCATTGATGTGATGGCGATTCAGGAAGTGGTTGACACCGGCATCGGTGAAAACAACCTGACGGTGACTATTGAAGGGCGCAAACGCTTTCCCGTGCGGGTGCGCTATGCGCCGGAATTTCGCGCCACGCCGGATGCCTTGGGGCGATTGATTGTGCCTGCGCCAAATGGCGCGCAAATACCGCTTGCCCAACTTGCGACCATTCGCGCGGTCGCCGGCGCGTCGATGATTTCCAGTGAAAACGGACTGTTGCGCAGCACCGTGTTGTTAAACGTTCGCGGGCGCGATGTCATGAGTTTTGTTGATGAAGCCCGCCGGGTTTTGAATGAGCGCGTCAAATTGCCCGCCGGATATTATTTCGAGTGGAGCGGTCAATACGAAAATCAACAACGCGCCAAGGCGAGATTGCAATTGGTCTTGCCGGTTGTACTCATCGTCATTTTCGTGCTGCTCTATTTTACCTATCGTTCGTTCATCGAAGCCGCGCACGTTTTGCTTGCCGTGCCGTTTGCGCTCACCGGCGGCGTCTATCTGCTTTACGCGCTGGGCTATAACTTTTCAGTTGCCGTGTGGGTTGGTTTTATCGCGCTGTTTGGAACCGCCGTGCAAACCGGCATGGTGATGGTGATTTATCTCGAAGAAGCGGTCGAACGAAAACGAGCAGAGGTTGGGTATTTGACTCATGAGGCGCTCAAACAAGCAGTGATTGACGGCGCATTGCTGAGGCTCAGACCGAAAGTAATGACTGTGAGCACGGTGGTCGCGGGGCTGTTGCCGATTATGTGGAGTACGAGTTCGGGTGCGGAAGTGATGAAGCCCTTAGCGACGCCGGTGCTTGGCGGCATGATTTCGTCATTGCTGCATGTGCTGGTGGTAACGCCGGTGATTTTTTTATGGTTGCGTGAACGCAAATTAAAACGCGAACCGGCGCGCAGCCATGAAGAAGCAGGAAAAGAAGTGGTGAGCGTTTGATTTGGTTTATCTGCCGCTTTGATGTGCGGAAGGGCAAAGTCCTTCCCGGAAATTCGCATTTTCACTTTGAGGCTACGCCGCCCACGAGGCGCAGCCTCAAGATTGGCTCCTGTAGCCGATTTCAACCGACTCTTGATTGTCAGTAAGTGAGTCATTTATGAAAAGGAATGCTTATCTCAACCCCATTACCATCGCGTTGCTGATGATTGCTTCGGCGGCGAATGTCTTTTCGCAATCAACGAACGCGCCAGCGGAAACCGGCATCGTGTCGCTCGCCAAACAGACACCTCCGGTTGAAGCGGAAGCCAGCCAGCCCACTTATGCACAATTCGTTGATGCCAAAAATGGTCTCTCGCTTGCTGACCTCGTGCGCCTTGCGCTTGAACATAACGGCGAACTGGCGGCGGCGCGACAGATGATTGCCGAGGCGCGCGGGCGATTACGACAGGCGGGTTTCAAACCCAATCCGATGGTTGAAGCCAGTGGCACGCGCGGGCTGACGAGCGCCGATAACACGTTGATGATTAGCGGTGAACTGCCGCTCGAACTCGGCGGCAGACGTAAAGCGCGCATCGCGGTTGCCCAGCGTGAACTGGAAATGCGAGAAGCCGAGGTCGCGGATTTCGAGCGCAAACTCGCCGCCGAAGTGCGTATGAAATATGTCGAAGCGATGGCAATGGCGCGCAACCTGCAAGTCAGCGAAGATTTGCTCACCTTGACGCGCAATTCGCATCGTCTGGTCAAAGCCCGCGTCGATTATGGTAAAAGCGCGCCGCTTGAACAGAGCGAAATCTTTGTCGAGATGAATCGCATTGACGCTTCGCGCATCGGCTTTCAGGCGAAAGTTGAAATTGCCTTGCTTGAATTGAAAAAGCTGATTGGACTGTCGGCTGAAGATCATTTGCGTTTGCGCGGCGACTGGGTTTTCGACCAACCGCCGCAAACCAAAGACGAAGCCTTGCGCGTGGCGCTTGCATCACGCGCCGATTTAATTGCCTATCGCGCCGCCGAAGCATTGGCAGCCGCCGAAATCGAACAGGCGCGCATCGAAGGCAAAGTTGATGCCAGTCTCTTTGCCAATTATCAGCGAATGAATTCCGGTTTCGATGTTTTCGGATTGAATGAGATGGGCGGGCGTGTGCCGGTGCAGGGCATCTTTCACCTGGCAACCTTTGGTGTGAAGTTGACCTTGCCGGTACGCAATAAAAATCAAGGCGCGATTGAAGCCGCGATTGCCTCGCAGGAAGCGGCGCGCAAACGGCGCGAGTTTGCCGAAATCGTGGCGCGCAACGAAGTGGCTGCGGCGTATGTGCAATTTGAAGCCGCGCAAGCGGCTTTCGCGCTTTATCGCGAAGGGGTTCACACACAGGCGTTCAAAAATTTGGAAGTGATTCGCAAAACTTATACGCTCGGACAAAAATCGGCGCTCGATTATGTTGCCGAACAACGCCGGTTTATCGAAGTCGAAATGAGTTTTACGGAGATGATGAAAGATTATCAATCATCGCTTGCGGAAATTGAACGGGTGATTGGCGCGAAAAAATAAGGTGGCATATTTGATGATTTCAAAGAGGTGAGCAATGAATAATCAGGATAAAGAAAACCCCAGAGAAACGGCGCAAAGCGCCGATGTTGAAACGCCAGTCGAAACCCAAATAAACCCGCTTTCATTAAAGCGCAATCGGCGGTTGGTAATAGCGGTATTGATGATTGCTTTAGTTGGTATACCGCTGGGCGTTTACTGGTGGCGCAGCACCAGTCGCGCAAGCCTTGCGGGAAAGCCTGTGCCTAAACCCGCAATGGATACGGCAACGCCTTCAACAAGTGCGATGTCGGATAAAGCGATGCTCAGAGCCGACGATTTCATGCTGACCTTGCCGGTTGAAAAAATTGAAAACGCGGGATTGAAAATCGAAACTGTGGCTTTGCCGCAAGCGACAACCGCGGCATCCGGTGGAAGCTTGAGAACGACGGGCACCATTGAATCCAATCAGTATAAAGAGGTGCCGGTGATGGCGATTACCGGCGGCATCGTGCGACAGATGGATGCGGCGCTTGGCAACCGCGTCAGGCAAGGGCAGAAACTCGCCACCATTTACAGCAAGGAACTTGCCGAAGCGCAATCGGAATATTTTAGAATTCAAGCCGAAATCGAGCAGCGCCACCAACAGTACAAGCGCACCGCAGAGCTTGTTGAAATTGGCGCAGCCAGCCGCGCCGAACTCGAAGAAGCCACCGCGATGTATAAAAAAGAACAGTCCAACCTTGAAAACGCCCGCCGCCGTTTGCAGTTATTTGGCGTCACCTCCGAGCAACTCGACAAAGCGCAATCCATGCGTGACCTGTCGCCTTTGATTACGGTTGAATCGCCCGCAGCGGGCGTAATTTTGAATCGTTCGGTGAATGTCGGCGAAGTCATCATGGAGGGCAAAGAATTGTTGCGGGTTGCCGATTTATCGAGCGTCTGGGTCATCGGACAAATTTACGAAAGCGATTTTGCCAAGGTGCGCGAAGGCATGCCGGTGACGATTACCGCGCCCGCTTATGCGGGAAAAATATTCAAAGGCAAAATCGCTTACATCGCGCCACAGGTTGACCCGCAGATGCGCACCCTGCAGGTGCGTGTTGAAGTGGCAAATCCCGGCGAGATGCTCAAACTCGGCATGTTCGTTGATGTCAATTTTGGCGCGAACGGCACATCCGCGAGCGGCGCAAAAACCGCAGTCAATGTGCCGAGTCTGGCGGTGCAGACCATCGGCGCCAAACAATTTGTTTTTCTCGTCACCGATCAACCCGGCGTGTTTGCGCAACGCACAGTAGAGGCTGGAGTCGGGGCAAATGGAGTGACGGCGATTTACGCGGGACTTGCGGGCGGCGAACGCATCGTCACTGACGGCAGTTTTTTATTGCGCGCCGAAAGCCTCAAAATCAATCCCAAACAAATCACTGATACCCCAGTGGCACAGCAAGTCAACGCAGCGGAGCCGTTGCCAATGAAAGCCACAGGTTCTGTGCAGCAAAATGCACAACCGAATACTGAAACGAAAGTTCAATCGGTAAACATTACCCTGACGGACAAAGGCTTCGTGCCATCGGTGATTACTTTGAAAGTCGGCATTCCTGCGCGGTTGATTTTCCTGCGCAAAGTTGAAGTCACCTGCGCGACAGAAATTCAAATCCCGGCGCTTGGCATCACCCAGGAGTTGCCGTTTAATGAGGCGGTCGCCATAGAGTTTACGCCCACGCAGGTCGGCGAAATTAAATTCGCCTGTTCGATGAATATGGTGAGCGGCAAAATTATTGTGAAGTGATGAGTTGAAAAGTAGCGGACGAATTTAAAATTGCAGAGATGGTTTCCTGATGGCTGGAGGTGAAACCTCTGGAATCAGTCGGTTCTTAATCTTCGCGTTGAAGACGCGCAAAGCGGCACAGCCGCAAACCGACGATTACCAAATACTGTATGCCGCTAAACCAGAAATCAAGACATTGGCACACACGATGTTGGAGAAATGCCGATAAATCGGGCTTATTCTTAATGTGTCGTGTACCAAGCTTCTGCTTTCCGGTTTAGCGCGACTGGCTACCATTTTGATGCCACTATCGCGGCTGATTCAATTTCAAAACAGGCTCGAAAGTACGAATAAACTGCAACCGAATCCTGAATCCTGAATCCTGAATCCTGTTTGTGCTATATTCACGCCGCAATAATTTTTTCAATAAAGGCAAAATCATGGCAGACATACTCGTAGGCACGGTTAAAGGACCGGGCGAAAAACCCAATGAATTTATCTTCGTCACCACAGACAACGACCAGACCCGCATCAGCGAATTTGTTTACTATGAAACGCGCGCCGGACAAAAAATTATCGGCACCGTGACCGACCGCAATCTTTCACGCGCCTTGCCCGATAGTTTCTTAGCAGACCCGGCAACCCCGCCCGCTGCGATTGCCGCGATGATTGGCATCGAAGACAGTGACCTCGAACTTTATGAAATCACCGTGTCGCTCATTGGATATTTCGATGAACAGATTCGTGATTTCATCAACCCGCGCATTCCGCCCATGCCTGGTCAGAGCGTCTATCTCGCGTCATCTGAGATGCTCGCCCGCGTGCTTTCACCAAGACAACAAGGGGAGACCGGCGCGGCACATCTTGGCAGTTTGCTCACCCGCGAAAAAGATGCGGTGCCGGTGGTGCTATCAGTCAAGGATTTGGTTTCGACGCATCTGGCAATCTTAGCTTCGACCGGCGCGGGCAAAAGTTATACGGCAGGCGTGTTGATTGAAGAGTTGATGCGCCCGGAAAACGCTTCGTCAGTGTTAATCGTTGACCCGCATGGCGAATACGATAATCTGCAAGAGATTAAAAAAGCTGAACTCAAAAACCTATTTTCAACGTCTGCTTACGAACCCGAAGTGAAAATTTTCAAGCCCGAACGGGTGAAAGTGCGCTTCGATAGTTTGGAATTTAACGACATCGTTTATCTGCTACCGGAAGTCACAGAGAAGATGCGCCATCTGCTTGGGGTGGCGTTTCGCGCCGTGAAAGAGCGGGTTGGCAAACACGGGCATTATGGTTATCAGGATTTGGCTGATGAAGTGACGCGCCTCAAATACGACGATGAAAAAGGCGATAATATGGGCGCGCAAACGACTGTCGAAGCGTTATTGTGGCGACTGGACGCGCGCTTTCGCGGCTATTCAAAGCATCAGATTTTCGATGATGTGCGCCACAATTCGCTTGATGAATTATTCAAGCCCGGTCAATGCACCGTCTTGCAACTCGTCGATATTGACCAGAACGAACAACAGGTGATTGTTGCGACACTCTTGCGCCGCGCCTTGATTGCGCGCATGGCAACCCACAAAGGCGAAGTCGCAAGCGCAACGGATGAGAAATATTTGCCCTATCCGATTTTCGTGTTGCTCGAAGAAGCGCACCGCTTTGCGCCCGCAGGGCAAACCGTGGTGTCAACCAATGTCTTGAAGCAAATCCTATCCGAAGGTCGCAAATTCGGCGTCGGCATCGGTTTGATTACCCAGCGACCGGGCAAACTCGATTCCGATGTCTTGTCGCAATGCATGACGCAATTCATCATGCGAATCGTCAATCCGATTGACCAGGATACGATTGCCAAAACCGTCGAAGGCGCGGGGCGCAGGATGCTCGACGAACTGCCTGCGCTCACCAAAGGTCAGGTCATCGTTTCAGGGGTTGCGGTGAATACCCCTTTGATGTGTCGCGTGCGAGTCAGGCTAACGACACACGGCGGCGAAACCATTGATGCGCCCGCCGAATGGGCAAAATATCATTCAAACGAGAGCCGCGCCCGTCGCAGCGAAGAGCGTTCCATCCTTGTCAAACCGCAACCCAAATCCGGCGGCAATTACGGCGGCATTGAGATTTGAGGTGAGAGCAACAGGATTGAGCATTAAAGCAGAGTATTCTTTAACCGAGCTTCACCGGTTGCGATTTGATTCGGGTGATGAGTTGGTTCATGCATTTGGAAAAAAGTGATTTGTTTTTAAGCTGGCATTGCCAAATCACAATTACTTGCCAACCCAATTTTTTTAATTGACGTCGAGCCAAGTTATCTCGATTGGCATTTCCTTCGATTTTATTTTTCCAGAACTCGTTATTGGTTTGTGGCAGGGCAGCGAATTTACAGTTTTTGTGGTGATGCCAGAAGCATCCGTGAACAAATATTGCGGTCTGATATTTCGGAAGAATAATGTCGGGTTTGCCCGGCAATCGTTTGTCATTTTTTCGGTAACGGAAACCTGCGGCAAAAAGAAACTTTCGGACAAGAATTTCAGGCTTGGTTTCTTTGCCCGAAATTTTAGACATAATCTGGCTTCGTTTATCTTTTGAAAAAATATCAGCCATTACAGCCCTGCTTGACTTAATTGTTCATAGCGTTCGATAAACTCTTGGTGATATTTTTTCGCTTGTTCCAAAAGGCTTCTGTAAGGTTTGAAATATACTCTGTGCGTTTGTGAATAAGTTTCCGCTTTCTCTTTAGCCATATCCGAATCAGCAATCCGTCCACCTATCAAATAGCACGTAACATTCTTTCCGAATTGATTTTCTAAATGCCTGGTTAAAAAAGTCCGATAGAGCAAACATTGATCGAGTTCTTTCTCGGAAATCACCGAATGAGGTCTCTTTAGCTCTATGATGAAATACGTATCGGTAAAATTGAGACAAAGAAAATCTATCCTTCTGTCTTCTTTAATCTTGATGTCATTTTCGGGAAACTTTTCTTTTAATAATTTTGAGAAGGTTTTTTCATCTTCAAAATTCATGATTCGGGGGTCAAGAATCCATGAAAATTCTTTGAGGAAATTATGTAGAATCGGCACCTCTTTGGCATTTTGGTTAATATGTTCTTCAAACTTTTGGATAGTTTCTATGCGAACTTTTGCAATTTTATAAAGCTCACGTGCTTCAATTACTCTCCATTCTTTGAAAAGTTCTATGATCCTATTAGTTTGTTGAACATCAGCTGCATCAATGTCATTCGCTAATTCCTTAAATGCCTCGAATTGAAAAGAGTCTTGAATGAATTTTACTAACTCACCAGCCTTTTCATCTGAGATTTCTTCATTTTGCATTATAGAATCAATTAGCTTTCTAGCTAATTTGCGTTCGTGTCGCGGCAAACTTTCCAGCCATTTATGAAAATCAATTCCTGTTGTTTCTTTTACCTTCTCTTCTTTTGCTTTTTTTCTGAATTTGCGTTGTTCGTTATAAACTTTTTGGATTGTTTGTTGCAAAAAGTCTTTTAGCTCTTCAGTTTCTTCAAGCTCCCAGTTCAGTGACTGACGATTGGTAGAGATAACATCTCTAGAAAAGTCTTCAATAAAATCAACTGAAAGCCAACCGGTTAAATAGGTGTATCCAGTACTTGAAGCGACTGCGCTATAAAAGTCGTGTCTATTTACTAATTTCTTTCTTGAAAATAAAGCGATGCCGCGCATTTCTGGGGGTACAGTTTCTCCTTGCTTTACCGAAATGATTCTTCCTTTGATTTCAGGAGCAAATTTATAGTTAAATTGAAAATCCTCACTAGGAAATATCCAGTCTAACTCTACATTGAGGTTTTCATATTTAAGAGAGTTCGTAAGTTTGATTTTATGTCTGCGAGCATCATTATGAATGATGCTCGTTGAAAAATTTTCTTCATCAAAAATCTCAAAGCTTTGAGAGAGAGATAATGCTAAGTCATTTGCAACGAAAGGGGTTTTTCGCTTAATACTTAATAGCTCGATAGTCGTTCCGCTCTTTTCCTTCGTTTTACTTTCTTTTTTTATAATTTGGGGTTCATAACTTTTATCTTTGGACTTTCTGATTTTATCAATGTCCATAAGAAATACGGTTTTAAGTCCATTTTTTATAGTCGTAATTTTCGCTTTAGAGGCAATTCCGAAAAAGGATAATTTTCCTAAACCTTTTCTACCAATTACCCATCGTTTGCCATTATCACTTTTCCCGCTATTGAGAGTTGCTTTTTTACTTTTCGCTAATGGTATCCTACGATTCTGGCCAATTTTTAGGAAACGACTATTGATTTCGTTAAAAGTCATCCCATGCCCATCGTCTTTGACAACAATCTTTTTATTAGGAGATTTATCATAAAGAAGAATTTCCACTGTTTCCGCCTCGGCATCATAAGAATTGGCAACCAGTTCCGCTATAACAGGTGGCAAGGTTGAGTACATTTGGATTCCTAAATGCTCAATGGTGTTTGGGTCAAACTCCATTACCAATTTTTGCTGAGGTCTGGTCATGCGATCACCTTGAAGATAGAACAATAGATTCAGCGATTCTTCTTGCGAGTTCAGGCGGAACTGCATTGCCAATCAGTCGGGCTTTGTCTTCAATAGCTTTGATTTTAAAAACGTAGTCCAAAGGAAAAGTCTGTAATGTTGCACCTTCGCGCAAAGAAATTGCTCTATCTTGTTCAGGGTGTGCAAATCTACCGTTTGAGATGCTGGTAAATCTAGTGGTGATTGTTGGTGCAGGTTTATCCCAAAACATTCTGCCGTAGATGTCCTTGAAAGAGAAATTTCCTACCCCATCATTTTTTTTATAGACTTCGAGCTGTAGTTCAGTATTCTTCCACGCTTGTCGTGTTCCACCATCCTTGGGAGTTAAAGCCAGCCGTTTCAAATTTACTTCTTTTAATTTTGGAACCGTATGGCAAAAATCCGTTGAATCGGTGTGGCCTGCTGTGATTTCCGGAAAAATGTTTTTATCTCCAATAAATTTCCTTACCGTCGGAGTTTCGCCTTTATCAGGAAGAGGAAATGAAATATTTTTCACACGTGAAGCAATCAATACAAAACGTTTTCGGCTTTGAGGTACGCCGTAATCAAAAACTTGAATTGTCCGATGCTCTATCGAATCGTAGCCTTTGTTGGTAAGGAAGTTGATAAAACCTTTTAATGGGCTATCCGGTTTCGAGAAGATGCCCGGAACGTTCTCGACCACGACAAAGCCCGGGTTGAAATAATCAACAAACCTTTGGAAATCATTCAGCAGGTTTTTGGAGTCTTCAGCTTTTGTTTTATCCGTTTTGATAATGCTCCAATACTGGCAAGGACTGCACCCGATGAAGATCAGATTATCATCATTGCGTGTTAATCCAAGTTCATTTTTCAGCGTTTCTTCCGAAAGCTTTTTAACATCAGCCAAAATAAATTTTGAAGGTCGGTTATTTAATTCATAGGTTTCTTTGCACTTAAGGTCAATATCAATGCCAGCCAGTACCTCAACTCCAGCCTGAGAAAACCCATAGGTCATTCCGCCGCCGCCGCAAAAAAAGTCAACTGCTTTTAGTCGTGATTGTTGAGCCATGATTTCCTATCTTGGGGGTATATCTTGAACCAAAATGGGTAGTTTGTTCAAACCATATTTAAGGCGGGAAACAATCCGCGAAATTAACAGATAATATAAACAAGGTAGAGGGCTATTGAAATTTAATTTTCTTGGAAATAGAAAGTTTGGTTAATACGGGCAGCGGAGGTTGACGAATTCATAGGCGCGCTGCCATTTATTCTTAGTCTTTTTGAATATTTTATAAACCACGCCTTCTTTCGTGAGGTCGGCGATGATGACTTCGGCGGTGCCGTCACGGTCTAAATCAATCTGGTCAACTAAAACTTCTGCCAGGGCGCTTTCGCCGAGTTCATTCAACATGGCTTCGCTGCCGAGGTCTTTGGCGGTGATTTCGCCGTATTGCGACACCCCGACTTTATATTTTTTGCCGTCGGGTTCGATAATCGCAAACAGGATATGCGCAACTTTGCCCGCCTTCGCGCTTTTGACCAGATAAGTGCCGATGAGTTCGGCTTTGCCGTCGCCATTCAAATCGGTCGCAGTTAAATTGACGCGGGTTAAGCCTTCTTTGATGAGCGTGCTATTGACGCCTTTTTGGTTAAAAAGCGTTTTAATCAAGCTTTCGGCTGCCGACTTTTCTTTATCGGTCGGAAAGCGGCGTGAACGAAGGCGTTTGCCGATTTCGCTTGAATTCGTCGCCAGTCCCATCACCTTGCCGCTGATTTTATGTTCGCCGTCAAGTTCGACGTCGGCTTCGGTGCGCGAACAGGTTTTGCGCAAATTCCATTGTTTGATGCGCACGGTTCCGGCTTCGCCGCCGCCAAACAGCAGCCGGTATTTTTGCCCTTCGCGATAATGAGTATTGGCAAACCTGGCGATTTGCGCCGTTGTGGCGTCGCCTGCGGGTGGCTCCAGGTATTTGCCGTTTTTGATGATCACAATCGGGTCAATGACCGAACGCGAGTTGTGTTGCGATACCGCAAAGAGGATGAAATTTATGGGCTTTTTCGCGGATTTCGTTGCGGTGGTTTTCTCTGATGATTGGCTCGCCGTCTGCTTAGCCGGTTTATCCGCAGACTTTTTCCGGGTCGTCTGTGCGGTCGATTTATCAGTGGATTTTTTTGCTGTCGCAGGTTTAGTCGAACTCGGCGCAGTGGTTTTTTGATTCATCGTCGCAGCGGTTTTGGTTGTGACTTTCCGCGCGGTTGCGCTGGCGGAAGATTTCGTAGTCGAGGATTTACTTACTGTGGAAGCCTTTGCATTAACCGTCACCTTCGATGTATTGGTGACCTTTTGCTGAGGCTTTTTTTCTATTGCAAAAACTCCGTTCACGCATAACACAACTGACAATGCGAATAACCAACAAACGCGCATACACCTGACCTCTTCTCTCTGTGGGGGCAGCAAAAATCTACACTTAGTTTTCGACTCAGTCCTGCGCTGGGGATTGTCTTTTCGGGATGGCGCTTCTTATATTTAACGATTATATTTTCGTAGTCAACCGAAGTCAGGGAAATCCCGGAGGAAAAATCATGTCTTTCACAAGAATGGATGAAGGTCAGTTGCAAGAGTGGATGGCAATCGGTCAGGAAGTTGCCAAACGCCAAGCCACCATGCCGCAAATCATCAAAAATATGCTCGCTCAACTCGAAGAGCAGATTGATGGCTTCAACATTGACCAACTGCAACACGGATTGCAGACCGCGACCCGCGCTGAACGCGCAGGCGCAAGCGAAGAAATGATTGTCGCGGCGCTTTGTCACGACATCGGCAAAGTGATTTCGGTGGAAAATCATCCGGCAATCGCTGCGGAAATCCTGAAACCCTATGTGTCGCGTGAAACCTATGAAATCGTGCGCACCCATCAGGATTTTCAAGGCAAACATTACTATGCGTTGATAGGCAAAGACCCGAACGCCCGCCAGCAATACGAAAATCAGGCGTGGTACGCGAAAGCCAGACAGTTCACCGACGAATGGGATCAGTCATCGTTTGATGACCAGTATGATACGTTGCCGCTGGCGCATTTCGAGCCGATGATTGACCGCGTTTTCGCCGAGCCTCTGAGAGGGCGCGTCGATAAAGCGATGCAGACGGTTGCCACCGAGAAGTAAAAATTTTGCGACCTTTCGCAAACCCAAAATAATGAAAAGCGTTCGCGCCTCAAGCGATTGAAAGCGGGAACGCTTTATAGTGTAAGAATGAAGTTGTCCCAACACATCTTGCTAATTCGTCGCTGGCTCTCACGAATGCTTGCCACTCGCGAAACCTTGAGCCGCAAGCAAAAACTCATCATTGCTTTGCTGATTTTCCTTGTGGCTTTTTCCATCCGCTCGCTGCATGCGGTTGACCTCGCGCCGGTCATGTACTCGGCGGAACAACCTTTCGGCGGACTCACGGAAACTTACGATGCGCGCGCTGTCGGCATACTCGAAGGCGAAGGTCTCATCGGACCTTATGACATCAATCCGCGCCGCACCGTATGGATTGCCCAAGCGCCGGGCTATTCAGTGTTTTTGAGCGCGGTTTACAAAGTGACAGGTCGTGATTTTTATAAAGCGCAGCTATTTCAAAACCTCATCAATTCGATTTCACCGGTGCTGATTTTTTTCATTGCCGGAATGCTCATCAGTTGGCGCGTGGGAATTATTGCCGGATTTATCTCGGCAATCTCCCATCATCTTGCGCATATTTCCAATTTCATGTTGCCTGATCCGCTGAGCGCTTTTCCTGTTCTGGTCGCGTTTCTGCTTTTGATTTTAGCAAGGCGCGCGCCGGACAAACTGTGGCGCGTCTATCTGCTTTATGCAGCCGCAGGGTTGATGTTTGGTGTTGCCGCCTGGGTTCGTTCACAAACCATGCTTCTGGGAATTTTCCTGATTCCCGGGCTGGTGATTTTTGCAAAGCAAAAATTGGTGATGGGCAAACGCGCATTGGTAACCGCGGCGGTTTCTCTGCTCGTGATTGCGCCCATTACGATTAAAAATTATCTGATTTATCACGAATTTGTGCCGGTGAATTTTGGGGCAGGCATTGTGCTTTGGGAAGGCATCGGCGAAGAGAGCGGCGACCGCTTCGGCGCAGTGACCAAAGATGAAGAGGTCGCCTTGCAGGACGCAGAGTTTTATAACGAACCGCGTTATGCGGGCGTGTGGTCAACGCCGGATGGCATTATGCGCGACCGCGACCGCGTGACCCGAAGCCTTGCAATCATCAAGGCGCATCCCATCTGGTATGCCGGTGTGATGTTCAGACGCGCCAATGAAATGGTCGAATACAAAGCCCACGCGCCGCTGGTTTACAAAATCTCAGAAGCCCGCGCCCTTGAGAAAACCCTGCCCGTGAAAAAAACTTGGGATAACCTGGCGGCAAACTCCGGTGAATCGAGTTTGATTATCGGTAAAAACCTCTTGTATCTGCGTCCCGTCGCGCGAAGTTTGCAACGCATTATTAAAGAACCTATGCGGTGGCTTATTTTTATTGGTGCGGTTGCGTTAATGCTTCTTAGTGTGCGCCGCGCCTGGTGGTTGTTGCTGGTTCCGCTTTATTACTTCATTTTTCAGGGTTTCATGCATACGGAATTTCGTTACACTTTACCTATGCAGTATTTCGCGTTCACTTTTGCAGCCGTGAGTTGGGTTTTGCTCGCGGGTTTGTTGACGCAAGCGACGCGCACAATCATCAAAAAGTTCAAATCTTCTTAACCATCCAAGCAACAAATTAACCGGAGGAATTTATGATAAAAGATTTTTTGGACGAATATGAACGCTACAAAATTCTTGGCGAAAAAGCCTTCGCGCAAGTCTCCGACGAGGCGCTCAACCGCGTCCTGAGCGGCGATAACAATTCCATCGCCGTCATCGCGCGTCACATCAGCGGCAATTTGCGCTCGCGCTTCACAGATTTTTTAACCAGCGACGGTGAAAAAACCTGGCGCAATCGCGATGAAGAATTTGCCGAAATCACTTACACGCGAGCGCAGGTCAACGAGATGTGGGACGAAGGCTGGGCGGTGTTGTTCAGCGAACTTGCGCCGCTTACCGATGATGATTTGCAACGACAGGTCACCATTCGCGGCAACCCCTGGACGGTACACGAAGCCTTGGCGCGATCCTTAGCGCACATCGCTTCGCACGTCGGACAAATCGTTTTGCTGGCGCGCATTCTGGTTGAGGGCGACTGGCATTGGCTCAGTATTCCGAAAGGCAAATCGAAAGAATACAATTTAAACCCGAGTCTCGAAAAACGCCCGCACAGTTGATTTATTTCATGCGCCCCAGTTCGGTTTCGGCGGCGATGAAACCAAATGCCGCCCAGTATTTTCCGTTGGTGACTTTTTGGAAAATCGCTTTGGCTTTGGTTTTGTCGCCGCTGTAGTAATACCAGTTGCCGATGCCGTAACCGACGGTCGCGAGGTCAAGGTCTGTCAGTTTGTCGTGATAAATTTCCGATTCCTGTTTCAACCCTTTGTATAAAAGCAAACGGTCAAAATAGGATTTGTTCTCTTCGACTTTCATCTGTGGGGTGATGCGTTCAAGCACCCCTGCGGCTTTGTTTTTATCGCCGAGTCTTCGATAGGTCATATACAACCAGTCGGACACCGCAATCACTGAATCATCTTTGTCTGCGACCGCGCGACATTTTTCGTAAGCTTCGGCGGCTTTCGCGAATTTGCCTTGCAAATAGTAAGCAAGCCCCAGGTGATACCAGATGTCGAAATTTTTTTCGTTAAGTTTGGCGGCGCGGTTTAAATCATCGACAGCTTTATCGAATTGTCGCATTGAAATATAACGATGCCCGCGATGGCGATAGAGCATGGCGTTTTTCGGGTCGATTTCGATGCCTCGCGTATAGGTGGCAATCGCATCGCGAAAACGCCAGACACTGCCTTGCGCGCGTCCGAGCGCAATGATGAGTTCGACATTTTTCGGGTCGGCTGCGAGTTTTTGTTCGGCTTCGGCGACCACATTTTTTTCATCCGGATTGGCATAAAACTTCACGCCGTTCGGCGAAATCATTTCCGGCGTGCCGGCGGTTTGCGCCGCGACACCACACGCGAACATCAACAGAAATAAAAAAGTGACAAATACTTTGTTGAACATAAGCCCGACCTCACTGATTGAAAATTTGAAAGGCATCGAAACGGCGCAACTATACTGTTGATTGACGAACAAGTTCAAGCAAGTGCGGGGTCAATTTTTTCGCCGGTGAAATTGATAAGCGCGAAAGAGAATCAATGCAAAAGGCATCCACCAGATTAAATCATTGGTGATATTTATCCAGCCGAACGCCCACGGCAAACGCCCTCGCAAGGCGGCATTGAGAAACCCGATGGGACCTAAAACTTTGCCCAAAAATCCGACCAGCACAACCGGGTAATGTTTCATCGGGTCAAACGCGGCAATCGCATAACCGATGCCGTAAACGCCAACGATCATCCCGACACATTGCCAGATTTCGGGATAATTCGGCTCCTGCATGCCAAACCAGCGAAACGGCGCGAGCGGAAAGACCATAATCAACGCGCCCCAGATGAGATTGTAAACCCCTGCGGCTACGAGCGCCGGTTTCATCCAGCGCTCAGGTTGTTCGGATAATTCAGACATAAAATTTTTGTGCGGTGTTGCCATCTGAGTTTGACGATGCGCCAAACGGCGCGCAAGACCAACCGGTAATATTTGACTTTACGCCAGAGCGAAGATAAATTGCCGCCACACCTGACAGTGGAATCTTTCATCAATAATTTTTCGCCGGAAGAGGATTTAAAATGAAACGCCGATTTTTTCTTTCGTTCATGCTCATCGCCTTTATTGCGCTCTTTTCCCGCGCGCAGCAAAATCGCCCGCCTGCCGCGCCCAATCCCAATGTCGCTGTACAGAAAAACGTGATGATGGTGATGCGTGACGGCGTTAAACTTGCCTGCGATGTTTACCTCCCTGCAAAAGATGGTGCAGCCCTTCCGGGCAAATATCCAACGATTTTAAGCCGCACGCCTTACAATAAAGATGCCGCCTGGCGTGAAGCTGAATGGTTCGCTTCGCGCGGTTACGCCGTCGTAATGAACGATGTGCGCGGGCGTTTTCACTCCCAAGGCAAATGGCGAATGATGATTGATGACGGGCGCGATGGCTTCGATACGGTCGAATGGATTGCCAGACAGGAGTGGTCAAACGGCAAAGTGGGAACCGTTGGCACAAGCTATCCCGGCGGCACCCAACACGCGCTCGCAGAGATGAACCCGCCGCACCTCACCGCGATGATTCCGGTTGATGCTTTATCGAATGTCGGCATTGCCGGGTTTAGACACGGCGGCGCATTTGAACTGCGATTCGTGAACTGGATTTTTACCATCGGCGGACCGACCGCAAAATCAGCACTTGAAGATGCCAACCTCAAAGCGGCGCTCGATGCGCAAGCCAAACAGATGCGCGAACACATCTGGCATTTGCCGATAAAGCGCGGCACCACGGCTTTGAAATATATCCCTGAATACGAAGACTGGTTGATGGAAGCCATGCAACATGGCGACTTGGACGATTACTGGAAACAGGTGGGACTTTCGGTCATTGATAATGTCAAAAATTATGCCGACGTGCCGGTTTATCACGTCACCGGCTGGTACGATTCGTGGACCAGGCAAGTGGCGATGAACTGGCAGGCATTGTCGAAAAGCAAACGCCAGCAAAAACTCATCATTGGTCCGTGGACGCATGGCGGGCAAAATCGCAACTTCGCGGGCGATGTCGAATTTTCAAAAGATGCTGCCATCAATTTCAATGAATGGCGACTCAGTTGGTTCGAGCATTGGTTAAAAGGCGTCGCTAACAATGTTGAAAAAGCTGCGCCGGTGCGCCTCTATATTATGGGCGGTGGCGACGGGCGCAAATCGCCGCAGGGTAAAATGCAGCACGGCGGCTACTGGCGCGATGAACAGGAATTCCCGCTGGCGCGCACCGAGTATACGCCTTATTACTTTCACCAAGGCGGCGCGATAAGCAAAGAAAAACCCAACGTAACAGCGGCTTCGATGACCTATCGCTTTGACCCGACCAATCCTGTGCCGACGCTTGGCGGTAACATTTCATCGAACGCGGGGTTGATGGACAATGGCGCGTATGACCAGCGTTGTCGCGATGGGGTTGTCGGTTGCCGGGATAAATTGCCGCTTGCGGTGCGCAATGATGTGCTGGTTTTTCAGACCGAACCGCTCGTTGAAGACATGGAGGTGACCGGCACGGTCGCGGTGAAATTGTGGATTAGTTCAACGGCGCTCGATACCGATTTTACGGCAAAGTTGATTGATGTCTATCCGCCGAACGAAGATTACCCTGCGGGCTTTGAAATGAACATCGGCGATTCGATTATTCGCGCGCGTTATCGCAATTCGCTCGAAAAAGCGACCTTGATGAAACCGGGAAGCGTGTACGAAGTGACCATCAATTTGTATCCGACAGCCAATCTGTTTAAGAAAGGTCATCGCCTTCGGATCGATATTTCAAGCAGCAATTTTCCGCGTTTTGATGTGAATCCCAATACCGGTGAACCCCTGCAACAACATCGGCGAATGATTCCCGCGGATAACACGATGTATCTGGATGCGTCGCATCCATCGCATATTCTGTTGCCGGTGATACCGATTGAAAGGCGGTGAGTAATTAAACGTTGTTCAGATGCCCATTTTCGCGAGGATTTCAGCGATTTGTCCCATAGTCATCGTCAGGTCTGGATGGTTGGCTTCAAAGCGTTCGATACCTTCGCGCAAACCTTCATTGAAACCTGTGTAGCGCGACGACAGGTCAACTTCTTTTGCATTGAGCAAAGTCTGAATATCGTCTTCAATTTTTTGAAGCAATTCTTTGTCTTCATCGCTCAAATTGGCGACGTTTTGCAATTCGTTATGAAGTTGTTGCAAGTGATTATGAAGTTCTTGTCTGTCCATCGTTGAAAGCATAAGACTCTTTTTACTGAATCACAATCTCGTAACTGCAAAGCGAAAATTTATCGCCCGTCTTTAACTGCGCCGTTTCATCTTTGGCAAGTTCGCGCCCGCCATCCAGCACAATCGGATTGGCGCCCGTACAGGTCAAAGCAAACTCGTCGCCGGTCTTTTTCAATTTCGCGTGAACGCGACTCACTTCCATATCTTCCGCGAGTTTCAAATCGACTTCGATATGTGATTTGGCAGAACCGCGCCCGATGGTGATTTCGTCCTTGTAAAACGCTTGCTCAACGGACGCAGAATTTTCTGCGCCTTCGGCGTTGCGTTTAACTGAGAGTGAAAAGACCGGGGCGGTAGGTTTGCGCGGGCGAACAATGGTGGCTTCGTCGTCTTCGACTTTGCGCGGACGAACGATGGTTTTTTCATCGTCTTCGGTATGGGTATCGAAAACGAAAGGCGCAGTTTTATTTTCTTCTTCAGCAGGCAAAGTTGAAGGCGCAGTAGTTTCCTGAGTGGTAACTTTTCCCTGAGCTTCGCGTTTTTTGCGCGGTTGCACCATAGTCTTTTCGGTTTCGGTATCCCAGACCGGCTGCACGCGAAAACGTGTGCGTTCAAGTGAAGCATCGGTTTTCAGTTCAATAGCAAAACTTTTGGTTTGAAATTCGTTGTCGCCGGCAAGTGCCTTGGCGCGTTCCGAAAGCACATAATGAAGCCCTCGTTGCAAGCCTTCGCGTTTATCGCCTTGCCACTCATCATCGTCTTCGGGATTTAAGAAGACCAGATATTCACGCGGAATGTAGGTGGGACCGCCGGGCGGGGTAAACATTTCGCGTTGCATTACGGCTTCGACTTCGCGGGCAATCGCGACCAGAAAATCGTCCCACTTCGAGCGCGGTTTCGCTTCCCCCTGCTCGTCCAAATCCTCTTCGCCATCAATCCATTTTCTCAATTTTTCAAAGAAATTTTTCGCGCTCATTTTTTCTCCGGTAGAAAAATAACAGGGATAGACAGGATAACAAAAATCCTGCCCATCCTGTTTATCTCTGTTAATTTCTTCATCTATCAAAAATCAATCAGCCTGCTGTTAATCCAACCGGTATCCACGCTGAGGTTGTCTGTCGGGGCGTCAACCGGCAAGGGGGTCGGCGGAACATACGTAACTTTCACGCGCACCCAGCCATCACGTTCTTCTCCCATTTTGCGAATTCTCGTGCCACGCGGCAGCCAACGTAAAGTTTTACCTTTGGTGGTGGCGTCGGCACGTAATTTGACGAATTCTGCGCCTAAAATTTCTCCATCCTTATCAATCCAACTGATTAAGGAAGGTTGGTTTGAAAAATAGAGATAAACTGATGACACGAATCCGCCAACCGCAAGCAGTAGAAAGACAATAAACGCCCAACGCAAATAATTGGGTTTCACTTTCGAGCGCATCTTGTCGAAGACATTGCGCTCAAGTTTCGTGTCGGTTTGCAATTTTCGCGTTCGCACAGCATCAACGTTTCTTTGCGCAACCGCGCCTTGTTGAACGAAGTGGTTTTGCATTGCGTTGTTTGCTGGCGTTGCCGTCACCGTAGCCGCTTGTTCGGTGGCGATTTGCGAAACCGTGACATTTTGCGAAGTCTGATTCCCTGAATCCTGAATCCTGAATCCTGAATCCTGTTTTCGCGTCGGCAAATCCACCACGATGCGCGCCTGCTTCGGCAGGCGTTTGCTCGCGGTTGCCGGGTTTTGAAAGTTGGGAACGGTTGACGGGCGTTCGACATCGCTGGTGCCTTGCAAACGCGAACTCACATGAGTTTTTTCTTCATCCTCTTCGGGAAGCAGGTTATTGATGGCGGCAAAATCTTCCCAGAATTCATTGACCGTCGCATAACGGTCAGCCACCCGCGTTGCCGTTGCTTTGTTTAAAACTCTAAGCAATGCGCCGCCCCACCGTTGCATCACGAGTTCGGTTGGTAAACTCGAAATCGGACGGCGCGAAAAGCCGCGCGGCGCGCGTCCACACATCGCTGTGTAAATAGTTTTTGCCAGTGAATAGACATCAGCCGAAGGCGTAAGTTTTTCATCACAGGCTTCGCCATCGTCTTCCGGGTGATGTTCGGGTGGCGCGTAAACGTCAGTGCCAACACGGGTGATTTCATCATCGACATTTTGCCCGGTCATTTTGGCAACCCCGAAATCGCAAATCTTTAAGGTTTGATGGTCAGTCGACAGCAATAAATTTTTCGGTTTGATGTCGCGGTGAATCACTTGTTGCGAATGTGCGTAAGCGAGGGCTTCGGCGACCTGCTCAAAATAGAGCATCACTTCATTGAGACTGAGCGGACGTTTTTTGCATAGCGACATCAAATCGCCGCCCGGCATATATTCGAGCACCAGGTAATGAAAGAGTTTTCCGCCTAAATCGATTGCCGTTCCATGACCGAGACGACGAATGATATGCGGGTGGCGAACTTTATCCAGGGCGTTCGCTTCGTTTTGAAAATTCTCAACCAGTGTGCGTTCGAGGTCGGTATCGGGCGTGCCCTGCAAGGATGAATTCAAGGCTTTGATAATCACCGGCGCATCATCGAACTGTTTGTCATAGGCGAGAAAAATTTCGGCATAACTGCCGCGCCCCAGACAGCGGTCAACCGCGTAGCGTTCATCAACTATGCTGTTTGCTAATTTCAGTTCTGCCACTTTTTTTCACGAGGATTCAGGATTCAGGGGAGAAGAAACGACGAAGGCGAAATGCTGAACGATGGATAATTGCAAACCGCTTTCTGTTCATCATTCATCGTTCCTACTTCATACTTTCCTTTCCCTGAATCCTATATCCTGAATCCTATCTGTTCGGCGCTTGTATGGTTGCCGGTTGCGCCGCCGATTTCTTTAGTTCAACATAACGTTCAAACAGGGCATCGGCTTTATTTTTTTCGCCGAGCGCGCGTTGCGCCATTGATGCGTGTAAATAAAATTCGGCGCGTTTGTTTTCGACTTTAATTGCTTCATCAAAATTTTCCCGCGCCTTGACGTACTCGCCTTGTTCAAACTGTACCCGCCCCAGCCAGTACCTGGCTTCGGCGTTTTGCGGTTCGCGGGTCACGATACCCGCAAGGATATTGGCAGCGGCTGCCGCACTGCCTTTTTCAAAATCTTCACGCGCGGCTTTGATTTGACTTGCCGTGTCATTTGCGGGCGGCTTGGACGTAGAACCTTTTTGCCATTCTGACAATTTATATCCCGCATAAAAAGCGCCGCTGATGCCAATGATGAAAACCACAACCCAAATCAGCATCCGCGATTTATTCGGGGTATCCGCCTCATCGAATTGCGAACTGGAAGGCGTGCCCCAAACGCTCTCTTCTTTGGTTTCGCCGAAATCGACTTCAATGCGACTGCGGGGCGCGGCGGCGCTTATTGAATGAGCACTGGCTTCACGCGCCGCGAGTTTGCCCGATTTTTTAATCCGCGTAGGCATGGTTGCGGGTGTATGTTTTTTCAAGAAACGTGAGATGCCATCATCAGTGCCTTTGACGGGCGAGATCCGCGCGCGTCCGAGTTGTACAACAATAGCGGTTAAATTGTCATCCGCGCCGCGCGCATGGACGATGCGTTTCAATTCGTCGGCGGCTTCCTGCGGGTCTTTGTTTTGCGAAAGCACACGGGCAATCTCTTCGTCGGCAAGATGGCGATAGATGCCGTCGCTGCACAGTAACAGGCGCGCACCTTCTTTAAGAAGGATGGATTTGATTTCAACCTCGACATCCGCTTCCGCGCCAAGCGCGCGATTGATGACATTGCCTTTCGGGTGGCGTTCAGGCGTAACCCCTGCGCGAATGTCATCATTGATGTCGGTGTGGTCTATGGTTTCGCGGTAAAAATAGCCGTCTTCGAGCCGATAGACGCGACTATCGCCGACGTGTGCGATGGTCGCTTGATTATCGCTCAGGTGAATGAGCGCAACGGTGGTTGCCATCGTTCGGTAATCGGGATTGCCTTCGGCAAGTTCATGGATATCGCGATTGGCGAATTGAATGGCGCGGCTGATTAATTCTCTGGAAGACCCGGCATTAATGTTGGCAAGCGATTCTTCAATGGTTTCGGCAGCCATGTGGCTTGCGACCTCACCGGCTTTTTGCCCGCCGACGCCATCAAAAACCGCGAACAATCCGTGTTCGGGAACCGAAAGAAAGTTGTCCTGATTCACCGGGCGTTTCGGATTCAACCCTCTGTCGCAAATAATCCCAACTTTGATGTCCATAACTTTCTTTTCCCACACTGGCGCGGCAATCATTTTAGCATCAACGCTCACCTCGTTGCGATAGGTTACTACGCTGAAACGCAGGCGAAAGATGCGATGAAGTTCGGCAGGTGAATTGACACCGAAAGTTCACCGTGCGTAGTCTAAAAACGTGAACCATCTGGTCGCACAAATAAAAAGCGCCGCGCGCGAACTTGGCTTTGAAGTTATCGCCATCACTTCAGTTGCCCCGCTTGCGCGTGACGCGGAACTTTTTCGCGAGTGGCGCGACGCCGGTTTTGCCGCTGAGATGCATTACCTGACGCGGCGCACAGAGCTTCACACAAATCCGCAAACTCTTGTGCCGCAAGCCGCATCGCTTGTCACCCTCGCAGTGAATTACTATGTCGAAGCGCCCGCTTTTCAACACCAAAATCGTTATGGTCGGGTGGCGCGTTATGCCTGGGGGTTGGATTATCACGATGTGGTGAAGGCGCGATTATTGTTACTTGCCGGTGAAATTGAAAAACTTGCGGGGCGCAAAATCTATTCGCGGTGTTTTGTCGATGCCGTGCCGCTACTGGAACGCGGCATTGCGGCACGCGCCGGACTCGGATTTTTCGGCAAGAATACCAATATTTTACAACCGCAAGCGGGTTCATGGTTTTTTCTGGCAGAGATTTTTCTTGACCTTGAACTACCTGTCGAAGACCGCGACATCAAGGTGAGTTGCGGCACCTGTCATCGTTGTCTGAATGCCTGTCCGACCGATGCTTTCGATGGCGCGTATAAACTGGATGCGCGGCGTTGTATTTCATATCTGACGATTGAACACAAAGGCGCGATTCCGGTTGAATTGCGCCAAGGATTAGGCGAATGGCTTTTCGGTTGCGATGTCTGCCAGACGGTTTGTCCTTTCAATCGGTTTTCAACCGATACGAAATGGCTGGAGTTCAAACCTGAACGCGGCGCGGGTGAGCGGCTTGATTTAGTTGGATTGCTTTCGATTGCCAGTGATGCGGAGTTTCGCGAGCGGTTCAAAGGCACACCGCTCACCAGACCCAAGCGCCGAGGGTTATTGAGAAATGCTACGATTGTTGCCGCTAATATCGAATGCACCGCAGCAATTCCAAACCTAATAGAACGGATTGACCATGACCCTGAACCGTTAATTCGTTCGCACGCCCTCTGGGCGCTTGCGCAACTTGATTCAACCCAAGCGAAGCCAATAGTCGAACGATTGCTGCGCGACCCTGAGCCGTCGGTAAATGCAGAAGCGGCGAAACTCAAACTTTCGGAAAACGTAATTCCATCGCCGACGAAAGCTATTTAAATTTTTCAAACTCACGGCGGGCTTGTTGAAGAATCGGCAGATTCGCGTCTGCGTCTTTCCAGATGGCAAAGAAATCTTCGTAGGCTTTGCGGCTTTGCGCTTTATCATTGCTGAGCGCGATGGCGCGGGCGACCTGCAAATAAGCCAGCGAATACAAGCCCGAATTGACATTGACGCCGGGGCTGTCGAGGATTTTTCTGAATTCAGTTTCGGCGCGCGTCCCGTCACGCGCACCAAGATACGCCAAGCCGCGAACGTAAAGCGGCCAGTAAGCCGCCGCATAACCTTTCTCATAACGCCGCGCCGTTTCGAGTAATTCAACCGCGCCGGTGAAATTGTTGCGACGCAATTCGACGATGGCTTTTACCGTTGGCAGCCATACAGCATTCAACAGGGTATCTTTGGGATAGCGTTTGACCTGCTCATTGATCAAGTTGAGCGATTGTGTCGCTTCGCCACACATCGCCAGCGCCAACGCGCCTTCGATAATCGCGGCATTGGTTTTGGCAAGCGCCATCGCGCTTGCCACGCCTGTAGCCGTTTGCTGGCAACTGCCGGTGACCGCTTCGCGCAACGTCGCGCTGATGGCAAACTGCGAAGCGACTTCATTCAGCCCGCGTTGTTTGGCAAGGTCAATCGCGTGATTCGATAACGCGCGGGCTTTTTCCAATTGCCCGGAAAAGGTTTTGCTTTTCGCCTGCCAATCGACCGCTTCATATTCATTTGGCTTGCCGGTTAAAAAATCAATCTCTTTCTGCATCGCCTGCGCATCATTGTGCGTAAAGCCAATCAGGTAAAGCCCCCAGTGATAACCGACGGAATCCAAGCCTTGAGCGAGCGCCTGTTCATAGGTCGCGTTGGCTTCGTCGAAACGATTGAGGCACATCAAGGCGATGGCGAGATTTGAATAAGGTTGGGCGCGCGTCGGATTCAATTGAATGGCGGCTTGCGCTTCTTCGATGGCGCGCTCGAATTGTCCCATCTGCGCGTAATAAAACGCCAAAGTGTTGGGCGGTTCGGCGGCGCGCGGATAGGTCTGCCGCCAGAGTTCGAGGACTTCGATGATTTTATCCAGTTCGCGTGTGGTCAGTGAATAGTAGCGCCACGAGATGAATAACTTTTCGCGTTCGCTGACGCGGTCTTTCATCTCAAAAGCTTTGGTGGCTGAGGCTGCCGCGAGTTCCGATTGACGGCTGTTATCGTAAGCCACCGCAAGCCGCGCGTGCGCCATTGCAAAATTCGGGTCTAATTCGACGGCGCGTTTGTAAAACGGAATGGCTTCCAGATAGCGCCCGCGGGTTTGCTGTTCACTGCCGAGGGAAAAGGCTTTCAAAGCTTCAAGCGATGAGGTGGTTGCCTGTTCAATCGGCGCATCGTAGCGATTGATGGTGCGCAGGGATTCACCCAATTTTTCGCGCAGATTCGAGGCGGCGTTACCGAGCGCCGTCAGCACCCGTTCTTTACTTTCGGCTTCGACCTGCTGGCGGGCAATCGCATCTCCGGTTTGCGCGTTCAGGGCTTCAAGCGAAATCACATAATGGCTGCCGAGACTGGAAATCGAACCGGTCAATAAGGCTTTCAAACCTTGTCGCTGACAAATCTCGCGGGCTACCGGAACGGTGAGCCGTTCATCCGGCGAGCGGTTCATATAACGCAAGGTTTCGCGTATGCGTTCATCTGAAAAAATACTTAGAAAAGGCGATTGTTCCAGTTGTACCGCTAAGGCTTGTCTCAGGGTGCCGTCAAAAACCGCATCCCTGGTTGTGTTGGTGAAATCGGCAAGCAACACGGTATCGCGTTCATTTAAGACTGCGGTTTTGCGTGGGAAAACCCACAAAGCCACAATCGCGCCAATGACGAGGAGCGCAAGCGCCGCGGTGACAATTTTATTCTCTTTGACTTTGACCAGAATTTGTTGAGAAATCGAACCGGTCGTGGCGCCCATCGCAAAACTGTCTTGCGCCGTCTCTTTTACCGTGATGACCGGTTTGGAAACCATTTCGCGGGTCGTATAGGAATCGGAACCGGCAGCGTGACCGAGTTCATAACGATGTTTGACCCGGTATTCAAGCGACCGCAGTTCATTGATTAATTCCTGAGCCGATTGATAACGCTCATTTCTATCCTTTTTCAACATTTTCATCACGATGCGATTGATCGCTTCCGGGAGTTCTTCGGAAATTTTGGTGAGCGGCACCGGTTCCTGATTTAAGATCGCGGCAATCACATCAAACGACGTCTCGCCTTCAAACGGTCGTTTGCCGGTTGCCATTTCATAAAGGATAACTCCAAGACTGAAAATGTCGGTGCGCGCATCAATGTTTACGCCGCGCGCCTGTTCGGGCGACATATAACTGGGACTTCCCAATACCACATTGGAATCGGTATTCACGACTGCCAGCGTCGCCTCACCGGTGTTTTCAGCTTGAGCAGAACGTTTCTCGTTGAAATGTTCCGTCAACTTGGCGATACCGAAATCCAGCACTTTAATGTAGCCATCGCGCCGCAGCATGATGTTTTCCGGTTTAATATCGCGATGCACGATGCCGGCTTCGTGCGAGGCAGCGAGCGCGCTGGCAATTTGGATGGCAATGTCGAGTAATTCTTTGAGGCTCGGTTTTGACCGCGATAAATGCTGACGCAGGGTTTCGCCTTCGACAAATTCTGTCGCGATAAAATGGGTAGTTTGGTCAATGCCAACTTCATAGATGGTGATGATGTTGGGATGGTTCAGCGCCGATGCGGCATAGGCTTCCTGTTCAAACCGGCGCAACTGCCCGTCATCGCCGGTAAACCCGGACGATAAAATTTTAAGCGCCACCCGTCGCCCCAGATTTTTATCTTCCGCGAGATAAACCTCACCCATACCGCCGACGCCAATCTGCTTGATAATCCGGTAATGAGAAATGGTTTCCTGAAGCATGCGATTTACAAACTTACAGTTTCGATGTCAGGTCAATCCTAACAACTTTTTGTCTATATCACGATTCACTGGTTACGGAAAACAATAGACGTTGTTTAAAAGAAAATTTTTCGAGCGTCGAACACCGTAAGGCATGGGTAGAATATCATGGCGGGCAATAGACCGGCAGAGATTTATCAAACCGAATCAACTTTTGCGAAAAATTATTTATCGCGGCAGGTAAACCAAGGGGGTTCGATGAAAAGCAAGCGCAAAGCCCGCAGAGGATGCCGAGGACTGACCAAAAATGTACCGTACCATCGCTGTGAACTCTCCCGACGATTTCACCATTGCTCAAGAGCATTTGATGGAATCTGCATAACATCGCAAAAATTTAACCAATAAAAGCTTGATTTGAGAGCTGAGAATTTTGGTTAAAAAAATTCTCAATGTGTGTTTCTCATTAGTTTATTTACAAAACTTTTGCTAGATTTACTTTCCCACACCAGGAAGCAGGAAGCCCTACGAAAAAACGATTCAGGTGAAAAGCCATGAAAGCACGTCCCCTCACTGTGCGCAGGTTGGTTTTGCTTGCGCTGTTTGCCTTTTTGTTGACCGCTTCGTCGCTCATTCGACCCAGACAATTTGTAGTGACTGCACAAACGGTCGCGCCGCAAGGAACCCTCGTTGAACTCAGCCTTGATGACGGGCAACCGGAATGCGCCGCCGGAACCGGCGACCTGCTTAACGGAAAAAATTTCGGCTGGGCAAATAAACTGACGCCGACCGTTTACCCTGCGACTTTGCGCACCATCACTATCGGTTTTCAACGCAACATTCCAGACCGCGAAGTCAAACGCGATGCGCTCTATCGCATAGTGGTTTATGCCGACCCTGAAAATGACGGACCCGCACAGGAGCAAACGCCGCTTGCCGCCTTTACCGGTCGCGTGCGTGGCACAGAGAGTTTTATGACTTTCAATCTGGTAACGCCCGTTACCATTGATGCGGGCAGTTTCGTGGTCGGCGCAATCGACGACGATGGATTTGGGCCATTGCCTGCGATGGTGGACATCCCAGGTAAATCCGCGCAGCCCGGAACCGAATCTTATTTGTCATTTGATGGCGGCGTACACTGGCGAACCCAGGCATCGATATTCGGCAGTTTGCCAAATTGCACAGGCGGAGCGGGCAGCGCCGCCGGTAGCTGGTTGATTCGCGCCACCATCGAAACCGGCACTGCCGAAACCCCAACCATCACCAAAATCAAAGACCCTGCGGCAGTCGAACCCTGGGCGGTGGCGGTGAGCGCGAATGGCGCAGAAGCCTTCGTCGCCAATTATGTTTCCGATAATCTCACCATCGTTAAAACCAGCGACAATAGCTTTATCAATGTTCCGGTAGGCGATGGCACGGGCGGCGCGCCCGATGGTCCTTATGGTATTGCCGTTGATGCAGCGAACAATTTATATGTGACTTTGTTCGGGTCAAACACCATTTTGACCAAAGAATTTCCGATTGATTATGCAACCGTTGCAGCGGGGCGAGTCGCCGTTTTGTCGAAGCAGGCAAATGGCACCTACGCGCAAACCTTCATCAACGTTGGGAAGGGACCGAAAACGCCTGCGCTCGGTATGATTGATGGAACCGCAAAACTTTATGTGCCGTGTGGCGGTGATGGTCGCGTCGATGTGATTAACACGGCGACGAAAACCAAAATCCGCGAAATCGCGGTTGGCGTTGATCCGTCGAGTTGCACATTTTCGCTCGGCAACAGCAAACTCTATGTGACCAATGCCGGTGATGGCACGATTTCGGTGATTGACACGCACACCGATACCAAAATCAAAGATATTGTGCTTCCTGACACTGCGCCGCCCGCGCCGGGACTTCCACCTTTGCCCGCATTAAAAAATCCGGTAGCGGCAACGGTTTCGCCTACGAATGGCAACCTCTATGTCGCATTCAATGATGCAGCCGCAAATCCCAACGGCGCGATTGTTGAAATTGATACCTGTAGCGATAGCTTTCTGCGATTTGTCATAGACCCGGCGACCGTGGGGACACCCGCAGGCAGCGCGGGCGCAACCGGAATTGCCGCGCCAACCGCGCCGCTCACGCGCAACACGACGAGCGGACTCACGAATGAAGCCGGTGGTGGCGGCGGTGGCATTTTTGGCATCGCTTCATTTTTAACCGATAAGAACAGCGAAATCGTTTTCACCAATGATGGATTGGGGATTATCGGGGTCATCGATTCGCGCATTGATCAAATAGTTACCGCTCCGGCAATCGCTGCGGCAAATTGTCCGAAACTGCGCGGCTTGGCAACGCGCACTGAACTCCTCACGGCTGCGGGAAATCCCAATCAAATTACCGGCTATAAACTCACGTCGTTTGTTGCCTGCGGACAACCTGATAGTTCCCTGTTGATTGTGAGTGTCCCGTCACTGCGTGAAAACATCGCCACCGTTCCGGTGATTGACTCACTGGAACTTGGCAAAAAACAAATCCTTGTCAAAGGCAAAGGTTTCGCGCAGGGCACGCGGCTCGAAGTTGTTGACCCGGCATCGGGCATCTGTTTGTCATTTACCAAAGCGGCGCACGTGAATCTCGAAGGCACAGAGATTGTGCAAAAAGCGATTGTCACGGATGGACGCAAAGCCAGAGCGGTGATTCCGAAAGGCACCCGTTCGCCGATTCGCATCATCAACCCGGATGGCACGGTGCGCGTCTATTTTCCGCAGTAGTCGACCGCTTATCTGACAGCAATTGTGCGTGAGTAAAGCTGACTGCTAATAAAAAACACGGCGAAGGGAGGGTTGTAAATCTCTTCGCTTTATTTTTTTCTTTGCGGGTACAATCAAATGTGATGATGCAACGCATTCAATTTCACATTCAACAGGAAGAGGCAGGCAAACGCCTTGATCGGTTTCTCGCGTCGCAACTCAGCGCCTTGAGCCGTATGCGGATTGCCAATCTGCTTGCCGGGCAAGCCTGTCTGGTCAACCACGAACCGCGTCCCGCCGGTTATCATCTTGCCGCCGGTGATTTCATTGAACTGGAATTCAGCAATGAAGTGCCCACGGGAATGAATCCTGAAGCCATCGCGCTTGAAATTCTTCACGAAGATGAAGACATCATCGTTGTCGTTAAGCCGACGGGAATGCTGGTGCATCCGAATCGCTCAACCAAAACCGGAACTTTACTGAACGCCCTCGCCTACCACCTGAATCAATTGCGAATTGCGGGGCAGGCTAAAGCCTCCCGCGAATTGCGGATTTCCAATGAACCGTCATCTCTCTCTCAGGGCGAGCAAAGGTTCGCTACTAATGGAGATTTAACGCCCGCACCAATGAACAGTGCTGCCTCATCTGAAAACGCTCAGGCAGGTATAAACGAAAATGCCGAAGCCGGTTCAATGCCGGAGGTCTGTCGCAATCCGCAATTCATCATTCGCCCGGGGCTGGTGCATCGGCTTGACCGCGCAACTTCGGGTGTGATGGTGGTGGCAAAAAATCAACGAGCCTTGAGTCTGCTTACCAAACATTTTCATAAACGCAAAGTCGAGAAACGTTACCTCGCATTGGTAGAAGGCGAGGTGCGGGAAGACACGGGAACGATTATTGCGCCCATCGGTCACGATGAAACGCGCAAACCGCCGCGTCGCGTGATGGCAGATGGCAAATATGCTGAAACCAATTTTCAGGTGTTGCAAAGATTGAATGGCGCGACGCTTTTGGAACTTGAACCAATAACCGGGCGCACCAACCAATTACGCATTCATACGGCTTATATCGGGCACCCGATTATCGGTGATGATATTTATGGAAAGGAAGTCGCGAGTCTGGAGTCTGGAGTCGCGAGTCAAAAAACAGAACGACCAGCAGACCCCGAACACCGGATACCTAAATTCAAGCAGTTGACTCCAGACTCGCGACTCCAGACTCCAGACTCGCGTTTATGTCTGCACGCGGCGCGGCTTGCGTTTCATCATCCGGTTGATGGCAAGTGGCTGATGTTCAATTCACCGTTGCCTGAAGATATTCGGAAGATTTTGCAGCAATATCAGCGGGTGGATTAGAGCGGCTTGCCAAACCATTGACTGAAGTTAAGGAAGCGGTCTTTGACCGCGATTGAGCGGACGGTCAAAAACCGCTTGTTCAACCGAGTCCACGAAAAGTCGCAAACGGCTCTAATGGCAATTGAGTAAGTCTTGAATGATGACGCGAATTTCCTCGAATTTGAAAGGTTTGGCAATTCGTCCGTCAATCGAACCGACCTCTTTAATTCGCTCCTCAACGCGGTCGGGATTATAGCCGCTCATCAATAACACTTTGGTTTCCGGGTTGAGCGCTTTTATCTCCTTGGCGATGGCGATGCCGTCGGTATCCGGCATGGCAAGGTCGGTAATGACGAAATCGAATTTAGAACCGGCAAGCAACTGCAACGCTTCATCACGCCCGGCTGCCTGCGCCACTTCGTGCCCCATATTTTCAAAAATGGAATAGAGGGCGCGGCGGACAATCTCTTCATCATCAATGACCAGGATATGCTTTTTCGCTGCCGGAGCCTCAGCCGGTTTGTTGATTGACTCAACGGTCGGGAGTATCGCAAGCGGCAGGATGATGGAAAAGGTGGTTCCGTAGTGTGGTTGACTTTCAACTGTGAAATGACCGTTGTGGCGTTCGACGATGCGATAGCTTTCGCTGAGTCCCATGCCGAGACCGGCAGCGCCTTTCGTGGTAAAGAACGGGTCAAAGATGCGATTCTTGACTTCTTCGCTCATGCCGATGCCGGTGTCTTTAAAATTGATGGTAACGTCATTTTCATTCACCGTGCCGGAAATGCTCATGCTGCCGCCTTCGGGCATGGCATCCAGCGCATTGAAAATGAGATTGATAAAAACTTCGCGCAATTCCGAAGGCTCGCATTTAACGAATAACTCTTCGCTGATTTCCCAGTCGAGCGATACGCCATAATTTAAGCCGAGAGCTTCGGCTTCATAACGCCAGCGCGGGCGCGTGATGTCTATGGCATCGCGCACGATGTCAGAGATTTTTGCGATGGTGAATTCATCCTGTTGGGCGCGCGACCGGGCGAAATTTTGAATGCGTTCAACCATGCGCGCAGCATCTCTTGAAGATTGTTCGATGAGCCGCAGATGACCTTGAATTTCCGGGTCATTGGTTTTGCGAACCGCGAGTTGTGAATAACCGATGACCGCCGCCAGGGCATTATTGAAATTGTGCGCCACGCCGGATGCCAGTTGTCCGAGGGCGCGCAATTTATCGGCTTGTTGCAAGCGTTCCTGCTCGCGATATTGTTCGGTGATGTCGCGGGTGATGGAAACAACGCCGGTTAGTTTCCCTTGTTCATTGAATGACGGCGAAAGCGTTTTGGAAAGCAGCAGGCGTTTACCTTTCGGACTAGTGTACCAGACAATCTGATTGTTGATGCGAATGCGATCATGCAAAATCAGATTGACCGGTTGCTCATCGCGAGAAAGCAGGCGTCCCTCTTTATCGGTGAACAGCCCATCAACGAGATTTATCCAGTAATCGGAAACCATCTGCTCTAATTTGAAACCAAATAGCTTTTGCGCGGCTTGATTGGCGCGCACCACCTTGCCGGTTTCATCGAAAATAATTAAGGCATCAGCCAGTTGTTCGATGGTGGCTTTTAAACTGCCGCGTTCCTGTTCGACCTCTTCCCGCGCCGAATAGAGCGCCGTGAGGTCGCGAAAAACCTGTACAGTGGCGGTGTGATTGCCGTGGTCATCAAAAACCGGTTCAATGCTTGCCAGCAGCGGATAGCCGGAAACCACGCCCGCCGGCAGTTCAATGGTGCCGCGCGTTTTGGTGGCTCGCAACTGACAAAGCGGGCAAAATTCTTCACTGATAAAACTATCGTCAGGATGCAAAAGCCTGCCGACATTGCGCCCGATAGCCTCTTCATAAGTGAGATTGGTTCTTTCAAAAAACGCTTTATTGGCGCGTATCAAACGGTCATTGGCATCGGTGAGCAAAACTGAATCAGGCATCGCATCAAAAGTCGTGCGCCACTCGCGTTGCGCTTTAATCAATTGCTCTTCCTGCTTTTTCCGCTCGGTTATATCGAGCGTTGCCGTCAGCAAACAGGGTTCATCCACCAGCAGAATCGGCTCAACCGACATCAAGCCGATCATGATTTCGCCTGAACGTTTGCGGAATCTGACTTCAAAATCTTTAACCCGTTTCTGCCGATTAAACAGGCGCAACAAATTGTCGCGCTCTTCCGGGTAAGCCCACAGACCGATTTCATCTACCGTGTGACCGATCAGTTCTTCGCGCCGGTAACCGCTGTGGTCGAGAAAGGATTCATTGACATCAACAAAACGCGCGCCTTGCAAGGTGAGGATTGCCATATGCAGCGGATTGGCATGAAAAGCTTTGGAAAAGCGTTCTTCCGAAGCGCGCAACGCGAGTTCAGCGATTTTCCACTCGGTAATATCGGTTATCGTCGCCAGGAAACAATCATTGCCATTCACCATGATGGATTCGCCGCAAAACAGACCGTATCGCAACTCTCCCCATTTTGTGCGGTAACGCGCTTCCATATCTTTAAGCGGAATATGGCGGTCGCGATGCGCCACCAGTTCCCGTTGATTTTCTTCGTCAACCCATAAGCCCAACTCGGCGGTCGTATGCCCGATCACTTCTTCACGGCTATAGCCGGTCGCCTGTAGGAAGCTATTGTTGACATCAATAAAACACCCATAATGCGACAAACTCATGGGAATCGGACTGGCATTGAAGGCTTTGGAAAACCGTTCTTCGGAAACTCGTAAAGCCTCTTCCACCACTTTTCTGTCGGTAATGTCAATCAAGGTCTCTTCAATGAATGGCTCATCTTCGCCGGGGTCTCCGATTAAATTCACATTGGCGAGAACCCAGACCGCGCTGCCATCTTTTTTTCGCAGGCAAAGTTCCAGATTGGTGAGCGAACCTTGCGCCGTGAGTTGCCTGATAAAGGCTTCGCGTTCGGCTTTTTGGAAATATAAATCGGATGCATTCAAGGCGAGCACTTCTTCTCGCGAAGCAAATCCCAGCAACTGGGCATACGCTTCGTTGCAATCGATGATTTGCCCTTCGAGCGTCCCGCGATAGACGCCGGCTAAATTTTTTTCAAATAACAGGCGGTAGCGTTTTTCGGAATCTCGATATTGTTTTTCCCGGTGTTGTAAATTTTTTTGCGTCTCCCATTTTTCCGTAATATCACAAAAAACCACAACGATGGCAAAAACTGTCCCGTCCGCCTGTCTTAAAGGTCCGGCATTGATGAGTTGATAACCCATCTCGCCTTTGTGGTTATAAAACCGATAAGGCTGTTGCTGAACGGTTTCGCCGTGTAAAGCGCGCCGCAAAGGCGATTCATCGCCGGGCACTTCACTGCCATCAAGATATTCCAATCGCCAATAACCTTCATAATCGCGCAAGGTCATCGAATCCGGAATTTCGCCGCGCAGTTCTTTGCCGCAGCGATTCATCAAAATTGGTACACCATCCGGCGCCCGCGCAATGAAAATGCCTTCCGGTATCATATCTAAAATCGATTGCAGGGTTTCGCGGTGCTCATTTAAATGCGAAAGCTCCAGTTTCGACAGATTGATGATTGAGAGATTAAAGGGAGATAGATTATCCATAGACCGGGTTTCGACACGCTTTCCGAATAGGGAATCGTTTCCCTGCACATCAAGAGGGCTAGTTTTATTTAATTTAAGGAAGCGAAGGAAGACGCCAAACTTGCTCAAGCTAATTCAAACGTCAACGATATTACCACTCAACCGGGATGAGTTCCAGACTTTATAGTCCTTTACCCTCTAAGGCGCATTGGAGTATGCTTAATTTTAACGATTCGACAAAACGAGATATACATGTACGATTTAGTGATTATCGGCAGTGGTCCATCCGGTCTTGCCGCGGCGCTTTCAGCAAAGCGACAAGGGTTGGATTTTCTAATTATCGAACGCGGCGAACTCGCCCAAACGGTGCGCAATTATCCCTTGGGCAAATCGCTGTTCTCGACTTCAAATGAAGTTGAACTTGAGCCGGGCGCGTTGCCAGGCGATAGAAAACCGACACGCGAAGAGGTTTTGCGGCATTATGAAACTCTGGTGAAAAACCAGCAGTTGAATATTCACACCAACGAGGCGGTCGAATCGATTACCCCGACCGCCCAAGGGTTTATCATCAAAACCAGCAAGGGCGATTACCTTTCGCGCACTGTGCTGGTTGCGGTTGGCGGATTCGGACGACAACGCCGATTACAGGTGCCGGGCGAGAGCGATGACCGCGTCGCCTATCGGTTTGTTGAGGGCGCGGGTTACGCGAATCAAGATGTGCTGGTGGTTGGCGGCGGCAATTCGGCTGCTGAAGCGACGCTCTTTTTATTGGAATTCGATGCCCGACCGATTTGGATATTGCGTCGCGCCGCCATTGATCTTGCGCCTGACCCGGATACCGGCGCTTCACGTGCCAAGATCAAACCCTGGGTGCGCGAACCTATCGAAAAAGCTCAAGCCGCAGGGTTGATTCAAATCATCACCTCGGCAAAGCTTCTGGAAATTCGTCCGCAAACGGCTGTACTCGAACGCCTTGATTGCGGCGAACAATTGGAAATCAATTGTCATCATATTCTCGCCCTCATTGGCGCTGACCCGGATACCACTTTATTGGAAACTGCCGGTGTGGAAATAGCGCCGGACGGGCGACCGGTTTATAATACAGACACTTACGAAACCACAGTCCCCGGATTATATGTAGCGGGACACATCACTCGCGAACTTCATATGAAGAACGCCATTGAGGTCACACCGCGAATTGTCGATAACCTGGCTGCGCAATGGTTTGCTCAGGCAATGGGTTAGTCGGGGTTGATGAAAGGAGGTCGCCATTTCATCTGCAGCAAATAATTTAAGCATTACCAGAGGTCGCACCGGTGGGCGTTGGTGGATACTTGCGGCAACCTCTGCATTACTGATAACCACACTGGTTGCAGCCGTCATTTATCTGGTAACCAAAAAACCGGCAACCGTCGATCAGGTAATTATCCTCACCAATCCGTCGGGCGCGGAAATCATGCTCGACGCGAAATCTTACGGCACCACGCCTGTAAAAATCGAACAACTCAAAGCCGGAACTTATACGCTCACCATCACCAAAGACCAATATGAAACCTATACCGAAAAGATAGAAATTTCCGATGCGCAACCGACCATCGAGCGTAAATTGAAACTCGAAGTTTCTGCCGATATGGCAAACTTGCCGCCCGAAGAAAAAATTCGCCGGTTGCAGGAACAAGCCGAAGCCGCGTTCGCTCGTGGAAGCTATCTGATTCCTTTTGAGGGCAGCGCCTTTTGGTATTCCCAGCAAATCATCGATGAAGACGCGAACAACGAATTTGCCCGCGCCATGCAGGAACGGATTCGCAAGCAGCGTTTACAGGATTCGCAAGTGGAATATGCGCGTGGCGATTTCAGTAGCGCTATGAGAATCCTCGGCAGCCTGAACGAATACTACCCCAATGATTCCGAAATTCGTACGGCAATGGCAAGGATGGAAGCGCAACTATCGACCAAACGCGGCGAGGTTCAAGGGTTGGTCGCCAAAGCCGACGCGGCTTTACGCGCGGGAAATTTACTTGACCCGGTGCGCGCCAATGCTGATTTTTTTGCCCGTCAGGTGTTAGCCATTGACCCGCAAAACGCGCAGGCTCGCAGTATTCGCCAACAGGTCAAAGACCGTTCTATTGAAGCTGTAGAACAGGCGCAGGTGCGTGGCGACCTTGAGGGCGCGATCCGATTGCTGGCGCGCGTTGAACTGGCATTTGCCGATGATAAACAGGTTCGACAATTAAAAGCCCAACTGGTGGACGCTTCGTCGCGCAAAGCCGCTGAAGTAGCCAGAACCAATGATGCTGAATATCGTCGTCAGGAAGGGTTGAGTAAAAATCGAAGCGGCGATTTTGCCGGTGCGATAAGCGATTTAAATTTTGCCTTGATAAATGGCAAAGGCTCTGCTGATGTGATTTTTGCGCTCGCCTACAGTCATTACAAACTTGGTCACTATACACAGGCGGGCGAATATTTTCGCCAGGTTCCCTCGTCGGCAGGCGAGCAATACATATCCTCTATCGCTTTACTCGGCGAGATTGCCAGCAAACAAGGTGACACGGATACGGCGTTGCGCCGCTATAAAGAAGCCCGACAACTCGGCGGCAGCAGTCTCTTTTTGATTGCGACGCTTGATGACCGGATTGAAAAAATCGAAAACCGCATACGCGAAAAAGAAGAAGCGCCATCACCTGTTGGAATTCCCGTCAAGCATGAACATGGCGCGTTTCGCGGTTCCTGTTCAGGCACCCTGACAGTTAATGGCGCGGGCGTCAATTACAACGGCGAAGATGCGTTTGCAGCAACGTTGACAGGGGTTTCCGCCGGGTTCTCCAAAAAAGGATTGACCATCAGTTGGGCAGGTAAATCCATCACCTTTAAAACCACTGCGAGCTATGCCAATCAATTTCTTGAAGCATTGGGGAAATATCAAAAAGCCAGTAAGTAAGCCTCCCCAAGCGGGGAATTGACGGTTGCGATTTTTTCAGTATAGTGCAAGCAACGTCCATTAAGAGACGGTTAATAAGAACATTCGCCTCAAGCTGAAAAGTAAAAAGGCAAATCAAAATCGGAGGATTCGATAATCAATGAATCACCGGTTTTCGATTTGCCTTTTTACTTTTTGCGGGTCGCACACTCTTTGGCGATTTGAGAAATTTCATCGGCAAGCTCCATCGGAAAACAGACGCGGTTGATTTGATAACCGCGCATCCCGCTTACCAGTTCCGAGACTTCACTGATTTCTTTGATGGTCGGTTGAGCGCCATCGGATTCAATATAAATTAAACTTTCCGGCGCGACGCCAACCGTCGAATAGAAATTATAATAAGGCACATCGCCGGCGCGATCAGTTATCAAATAATATTGCGGGTCAAAACCGGCTTTTGCGGTTGTCTTTGCAGCCCTCGTCCAGAATTCGTCGGCGGCATCATCGGCAAAATGAATATCCAGCGCTTTGAAAAGTTTTCGATGAATGAAGCGTTGGGCAAGGTCTGCAAGAATCGCATCTTTGTCACGCATCCATTGTTTCAAATGGAAGGTAACATCGGTGTCATCGAGTTGCAGGTATTCATTGGTCGTCACGCTTTCACCGCGCAACATCTTTTCAAAAATAGAACCCGCGATGCGAAACCCCAGAGCATTTTGTTCCATCAATTCGCGGGCGCGGTTGAGGGTTGATACCAGGACAACCTCGGCAGAACGCAGGGTGCGATGAAAATAGACCTGACGAAACATGTAATAACGCGCCTGCAAATATTCTTCGACCGCATAAAGCCCTTTGGCTTCGACATAAACGCGGTCAGAGGTTTCATCAATTTTGAGGGCGTGCAAAACCCATTCAAGGTCGTAAATGCCGTATTTCGCGCCGGTCATCAAACTGTCGCGCAGTAAATAATCCATGCGGTCACAATCAAGTTGCGATGACACCAGTTGCGAAATAAACGCCGGTTTATAATTGTGTTGATAAAGCGCGGCGAGTTTTACGGGAAGCTCGGAATCATAATTTCGCAAAATGGCATTCACTTCGGTACTGGTTTCAAGAATGATTTGTCGTGACCAGTCTTCGTGATGGAAGCGAAAAACTTTTTCCATGACATGAGAAAAAGGGCCGTGCCCCAAATCGTGAAGCAATGCGCCGGCGCGCCCGACGACGCGAGCCTCTTCACTGATTTGATGCTGTTGTGATAACCAGTTGAGCGCGCGGGTCATTAAATGCATGACGCCGATGGAATGCGTAAAGCGACTGTGTTCAGCGCCCTGATAGGTAAACAGCGCCAGCCCCAGTTGTTTGATGCGGCGCAAGCGTTGAAACTCGGCTGAATCAATCAAATCAACAATGAGCTTGTCATCGCGAACGCTTTCATTGAGCGAAATGATGTTGTGCAACGGGTCGCGATAATTTCTGTGCATCACTGGTGAACTCCGCAAATGTGCTATGGAAAACTATGAAGCGATGGGACGACTTTTTCAATCAGGATTTCACGACAAACTGTCGTTTGAAGAAAACAAGATAATATTTTAAGGATTTGAGAGCCGGATAAATTACCGGAAAGTTTAAGCAAAGACGGAACGGAATTTTAGCGCAATTCAGGAATTGCAGCCTGGAGCGGTTTGCGATTGAGGTTGTTTTGAATCGGTTGAACAAGGGTCTAAAGACCGCGTCGTTGGTTGAAGCGCGGTCAAAAAACACTGGTTCAACCCCGGTAAATGTTTTGCAAGCCGCAAGGCTGACGGATACAAAAAATTTCGCGTCAAAATCATTCAAAGACAAAAAAATGCTTTGCGCTCAGGGTTAGCCGCGCAACAGAAAAATTGCAAATTTAATCCTCAATACCGATTTCAACCTTTCGGCACATAGTACCCTTGGCGCGCGCGTATGCGTAAATCGGGGCGATTGGGCGCGCGCACGGTGATGCGCCGGAAAGAGCCATCATTGCGTTCATCGGAGGTGTAATAACCGAATAAATATTGGGCTTGCAATTCTTCGGCAATCTGGCTGAAGACCGCTTGCAGGCTTTGTGTCCGAGTCAAATTAAACGCCTTGCCGCCGGTTTGCGAAGCCAACGATTCCATTAAATCCTGCCCCTTGCGACTGACTTCGTTTAAGCGAACCGATTCGCCGCTCGGATTAATCGAATAAAATAAGCAATCATTTTTCTGGATTTCGCGAAGCGTGTCGGTCATATTATTTTTCGCGCTGTAATTTTCTTCACCATCGGAAATCACCACCAGAACGCGACGGCTTCCGGTATCGGCATTTTTGTCGAGATAAAGCGCCGCGTCGACGACCGCGTCGTAAAATGCGGTGGCGGCTTTTATCGGCTCCATTGTCATAATTCCCGTGATGATTTCCCGGCTATTGCTATTGCGCGTTTTGAACAGTTTAGGCGTGGTGCCAATTTCAAATAAAGAAACCGCGTCGCCGGGTTTAAACACATCCTGAATAAACTGTACGGCAGCCTGTTTTTGTAAAGCGAATTGACCGTGGGTGCTGCCTGAAACATCAAAAAGCAGAGCAATATCAATGGGCGTTTTTCCGGGTTCGCCAAGCGCCACGACACGTTGTTCTTTGCCGTCCTCTTCAATCACAATATCATCGGCTTTTAAATCTTTAACCGGTTTACCTGTGGCATCGGAAACTGAAATCGGCACCTGCACCAGACGCGAACTGAGACGCAACGGGGCGTCCTGATCCTGCTCCTGTTTTTTTGTGGGGTCTTGCGCCGTCATTGAGGTTGGCACGTTGCCCTTAACATTAAAGACCGGCAGACTTGCCGCAAATATTAAAATCAATTGTAAAATAAAGAACTTTTTAAATCGCTGTGTACACAAAACAATTTACTCCTATTGACGATTTTCATCCTGAGTATAGTGCGACAGCTTGCTTACCTAAGACGATTAATCGCTTTGCATAAAGTTACTCGCTTATCAATATCCTCAATCAGATAATCAAACTTTGTCGGAAAATAATTAAGACGCGACCAAAACCTTTACCGAGATCATCCTTCAAAAGACTCTCGAATGGGGGCAAAGTTTGTAGTCGCGTCTTAAACCTGATTTGCGGTGAGCGTTATTGATTGCTGCTCACGGCGCGATTCATATTGACCGAAGAATTAATTCCGCGGCTCACTAAAATTTTAACTTCGACGCGACGATTTTGTGCGCGTCCTTCACGCGTGGTGTTGTCAGCCACCGGAATCGCTTCACCATAACCGAGCGGCATAACAATGCGGCGCAGCGGAATTTCATGCTGTCTTGCCAGATAACGCATCACCGCATCGGCGCGACGTTCGCTTAACCGATCATTCAAACTGGTTGAGCCATCCGAAGAAGCAAAACCACGAACTTCGATGACAAAACCTTTTTCATTCTTTGCCTGAGTGGCAATTTCATCCAGCTTGGTTTTGGCTTCGGGGGTCAGGACGGCGCTTCCGACTTTGAAATTAACTGTGGCGATTTGCTTCTCTTCGTAATCGTCGAGTGAAGCAATGCGTTCGTTGGTTTTGGTGACCCCTTCAACCGCCATATCAGCAGTTTGTTGAGCCGCCGCCGCACCACCTTTGGCGAGATTCGCCACCTGTGATAACTCTTCAACCTGACCCGACAAACGCTTGGCATTCTGTTCGGTTTCGGTTAAACGGGTTTCGGCTTCTCCGAGACGATTTTCAACCGGCACGACTTGCGAGTTAATGGAAACCGCGACTCGTTGCGAATCACTGGAGAATTTAACCTTTTCGGCAACCAGTGCGCCTGCGGCATCGCCGCGCCCTTGAACTTCAACGAAAAGTCCGCGAATGACTTCTGTCGTTGAATATTTCTTGGCGCCGCGAAACGGGTTGCTCTTCTTTTCTTCCACTTTGGTCGAGCCGGTCAGTTGTACAGTCAGTTCCGAACCGGTTGTATCACGCATAACAAAACTATCATTATCACGTCTGATGATGGTGCCTTCGACTTTCATCTTTTGACCGGAAGCCACGCGCGATTGCATTTGGCGCGAGTCCGTTCCCGTGGATTGATCTTTGTCCTGCGTTACGCCGTTCTGATAAGCCAGCACCGAACTGGTCATGGTCAGAGACAGCAACATCACGAGAGATTTCAAAAGCGACATTTTTTTCATTAGTGTTACTCCAAAAAGTAAATTTTTTCGTTTGAATCTAAGATTGATTGGCTGCCTTTCCTGACGCTGGATGAGGAGCCTATCAGACTTATACCAATTTGTATCAGGATGCCCTTCATATTTCCCAAACCGAGGTTAAACAAACTATCCTCGGTCTTCTCAAATACACTCCACCTGAAATCCGTTAGCGCCTTTCGATAATTCAAAGATTCGCTAACGGATAAAAATGGTTGCAAATGGCGTGCAACAAATTTTTGTCCGCTTTGCCGGTTTCATAATTTAATTAAGTCTTTTTATTTTCGGGTTTAACTTTTGCGGTGAATTCAAAAAATTCGCAACTAGGTAATTTTTTCAGTGTAAAAGTGTATTTATGGCTTTATATCATACGTGAACCGAGTTTGAAATTTTCCATTGTGCCACTCAAAAGCAGGATTTTGGAAAGACTTGAGTAACGCTTCTTCGAGCAAATTTACGGTTGGGTATCATTCGGGTTCGTCTTCAAATTTAACAAGGTTGAAAATTTTAAACGGGGCGGGAGATGCGCGTTTTGATTATCAAAACGCGCATCTCCTGCCCCGTTTGTAAGCGGTAGCGCCGAGTTCAGGGTTATTTAAGTTTCAGCAAAAACAGATTTGAATAAGCGCCGTTTAAACGCAAACGCACGCGATTCAATCCCGCATGTAACCCCGCCTGCGCCCGCGTGCCACTCATTTTAATTTTCACGCCTTTCAATTTTGCGTTTAACGGTGGGGTGACCATGACGCCATTGATCTCAACCTGGTAGGCGGCATTCGTAAAAGCCACACCTTTAAAAATCGTCACATCTCCTTCATTATCGAAGGTGACGTTTTTAATGGTTGGTCCACCCGCATCCGCTTGATTGAAATTTGCCGTGTAGACCGAACTGCGATTGCCTTTCGCATCGGTAAGCAAAAGGGTGATGCGCACTGCCGTCAAGGTGTTGGTTTGAGCCATCCCTGAAAAACTGAAATTGAAATTGCCGGTTTGTAAACCACCAAAATCGACATCGCTATCCGGGTAAGCGAGAAGCTCTTTGCCGCTTTCATCAAAAAGTTTGAATGACGCTTTGGTAACATCGGCTTCAAGGTCTGTAGCGGTTCCGCTGAGCGTCAACGTATCGCCATCAAGCCGCGCTGCCAGGGCATTGACCACAGGTGCCGTGCCCGGTGTGTCAACTGTTGCCTTGATGGTGTAATCGCCTGCGCCTGCGCCGCAGTTGCCAATCGCGATGTAATAGGTTCCCGGAATAATTTTCGCCGCCGGGGTCGCATCAACCGTGATGGATTCGTTGCCGTCTTCACCGGCTGAAATGAAGTGCGCATAAACCGACGCGCCAAAAGCGAGAACCGGATCATTGATGCGCACAAATAATTCCAGATTAGGTGTGCCCGTGAGTTCAACTTTGAGTTGCGTCGCATCGCTCGGAATTTGAATGGTGTACTGCACAGGGTCAAGCAGACAATCGCCTTCCGGTGGCGCAGCCATTGTGCGCGTCAGCGCCACGCCCGAGGTTAAAGCGATAAAATCGTCGGTGCTGGCGGGCGTCAGACTCACTGTGTGACCGATGTATTGCATCGCCTCAAGGTCATTATTGCTGATGCGCAAGCGTTCACCGGATTGAATAGTGGACTGCATAATTCCCGTGTGACGACCAAAATGTTCGGTTTGCCAGTGGCTTGATTGTCCGTCTTCACGAGTAGCGGGATTCGCGAAAAATAACGATGCCTCGTCGGTGAGCGATAGGCGTTTAGCAGTGGTGAAAATTCCGGTTGAACCATCGGGTTGAAAGCGAAACATATCCCAGGTACTCACAAAATCCGAGGCGGTTTCAGTGCGGCTGTTGTCCGCATCATTGGACACGAACCCCAGCACATGACCAATCTGATGAGCGATGAGTCCTTCAAAATCAATCTTGTCACGGTCAATTCCATCGCGCGCATCGAAGTCAAAATTGCCAACTGAGTTAAAAGCGATTGACGGGGTGTTTGCATCGCTTGTCGCATCTGCTTCGAGTAAGCCGAGTGAGCGAAAGACCGCAGCCGGCGCGGAAATATTTTTGGTGAATCCATTGGCGGTCGGCACACCGTCTTCGGGCAGCGCGCGATAGAGCATATCTTCCTGCGGGCTTTTCGCTTTATTCAAAAATCTATCGCGAATGCCAGCGTAGAGATTCGCTGCGCCGACAGGCGCGGTGTTGATGATTCCCAAAACATCTTTTGCGTAAGCGTCACCAAACCGCGTGACGCCGAAATCAACATCAATCACCATAGTGATTTTATTTTTAATCTGCTGCATCCAGTTTGCCGCCGCCCGCAACATGGCAGCCTTGGCTTCAGGATAATTTTCCAGTTGCGCCGTGCCTCGCAAAATAATTTTCAAGCCTTTATTTTTTTGCAATTGCCCGGTCGAATCTTTGCCATTGGTTAAAACCTGAAGTTCGGCGTTGAGATGGCGCGATGCCAATGCTTCAACTTCAGATGGTAGCGCGTCATTACAACTTAAAGCTTTGCCTTGGTGACGAATGATAAAAATGCCGGCTTCCGGGCGCGGATGCAGTTGTGGCGAAGGCTGCATTTGCGCCGAAGGCTGTTGACTCGTTAATAAATTACCGCCCGCCGAAACGGATAAAGGCGTGATCAATGGCATAACGATTAAACTCAGTGCCAGAAGCGAAAGCAGCATCACTTTGTGAAGGTTGACCAATTTCATGCGATTGCCTCCAGATCGCTTGTCGGGAAAGATTCGCCGTGAGAAAGCAAAGCTCTGATTACGATCTACTTGTTTGATGGTGGTTGAAATAATTTCCTTGAGGGCAGGATTTGCGAAAAGTTCATTGATTAGCAAAGGCAATCATTGGCGGATTGCTTCTCTAAACCGCTTCTAAGATACAACTTTGAAAAGAAAAATCAATACTTCAGTCAGTGGTAATCCGGTGCCGCAAGATTTTTGCCAGCCCATTCGCCTCACGCACATCGCCTCGCTATGCTAAGCAGCAGGGACGCACCTATGGATAATTTGTTAGCCGCAAGGTCACAGATGGCTGTGTCTTTGGCATTTCACATCATCTTCGCAGTCGTCGGCATTGCCATGCCCTTGATGATGGTGATTGCCGAATGGCGCTGGTTGCGCACAGGTCGGGAAGTTTATCTCGAACTCGCAAAACGTTGGGCAAAGGGAACGGCGATTTTATTCGCGGTTGGCGCCGTGTCGGGAACCGTGCTGTCGTTTGAACTCGGATTGCTCTGGCCGCAGTTTATGGAATGGGCAGGACCGATTATCGGCATGCCGTTTTCACTCGAAGGATTTGCTTTTTTCACCGAAGCGATTTTTTTAGGAATTTATCTGTATGGCTGGCAGAAAGTCTCGCCGCGCGCCCATTTGCTCGCGGGCGTTATAGTTGCCCTGAGTGGCGCAGCCAGCGCAATTTTCGTAGTCATTGCCAATGCCTGGATGAATGCGCCGACCGGATTTCGATTGATTGATGGCAAGCCCGTTGATATTGACCCGATTGCCGCGATGCAAAATCCCGCAGCGTTTTCTGAGACCCTGCATATGATTCTTGCCGCTTATGCAGCAACCGGATTTGCGGTTGCCGGTATTCATGGCTTCTTACTACTGCGCGACCGGCAAAACCTTTTTCATCGCGCGGCGCTGGCGATTGCTTTAACCGTCGGCGGCGTCACGGCTGTGCTGCAACCGTTAAGTGGCGACCTGCTCGCAAAAACTGTAGCGGTCAATCAACCCGCCAAACTTGCAGCGTTCGAGGGACAGTTCAAAACCGAAACCGGCGCGGCGTTGCGCATCGGCGGCATTCCCGATGAAGCGGCGGGCGAGACGCCCTATGCCTTGGAAATTCCCGGCGGCTTGAGTTTCTTAGCGTTTGGTGACACACAGGCGACCGTGAAAGGACTCGAAGAATTTCCGCGTGAACATTGGCCGCCGGTCGCCATCGTTCACATCGCTTTTCAGGTAATGGTTGCCGCAGGATTCGCGATGATGGCGGTGGCGCTGTGGGCGGTGTGGCTGGCGTGGCGCAAATCGCTATTTGCCAACCGCTGGTTTTTGCGAACCGTGGTGTTTGCCGCGCCGCTCGGTTTTATAGGGATTGAAGCAGGCTGGACAGTTACCGAAGTCGGACGCCAACCCTGGATTATCTATGGCATCATTAAAACCGCAGATGCGGTAACCCCTATGCCCGGACTTGTCGTGCCGTTTGTGACGTTTACTTTGCTTTACGTAATGCTTGCGGCAGTCGTTGTCTGGTTATTATTTCGTCAAGTCGCCAAAAGTCCGCGCAACTTCAACGCGCGGTCGCTTCAAAATGCGGAGGAAGATTATGTCGCTTGAAGTGATACTCGCAGGCGCGATGCTCGTGTCGCTCACCTTTTATGCTTTGATGGGGGGCGCTGATTACGGCGGCGGCGTGTGGGATTTGTTTGCCAGAGGTCGTCGTGCCAAAACGCAACGCGAATTGATTGCCGAAGCCATCGGTCCCATCTGGGAAGCCAATCACGTCTGGCTTATTCTGGTGGTGGTTTTGTTGTTCACCTGTTTTCCCAAAGCCTTCGCCGCGATTGCCACCGCTTTGCACATTCCGCTCACCTTAATGCTCATCGGAGTGGTGTTGCGCGGTTCGGCATTTACGTTTCGCACCTACGATAATAAAAGAGACGATACCCAACGTCGCTGGAGCAGAATTTTTGCCATCGCCAGTCTCACGACGCCGATACTGCTCGGCGTGACGCTCGGCGCGATTGCTTCGGGCAAAATTCAAACTGACCAAGGCACGGCTGTAGAAATTTTTATTCGCCCGTGGTTTGCGCCGTTTCCATTTGCGGTTGGGTTTTTTGCGCTCGCGTTGTTTGCCTATCTGGCGGCGGTTTATTTAACGCTTGAAACCGATGACCCGCAATTAAAGGAAGATTTTCGCAAGCGTGCATTGATTGCGGCTGTGGTTGTCGGCTTACTGGCGCTTACAGTTTTTCTATTATCCGAAAGTGGCGCGCCGTTAATTCGTCGAGGCTTGAGCCAAAGTCGTTGGACGTGGCCGCTACAAATTACGACGGGATTGATGGCAACCGGAGCGATTCTGGCATTGTGGTTTTATAAATTTCAACTGGCGAGATTTTGTGCCGCCGCGCAAATCACGTTGATTTTGTGGGGCTGGGGACTGGCGCAATATCCTTATCTGATCGAACCCGATATAACCATTCAAAACGCCGCCGCGCCTGATGTGACCTTGCGGCTGGTATTGATTGCTTTGCTCGCCGGACTGGTTTTGTTGTTGCCGTCTTTTTATTATCTGTTTCGTGTCTTCAAAAACGTTTCGGCGACCGATACCACAGAGCGTTTCTTGATTCGCAAAAGATCAAACTGAATCGCAGAGAGTGAATAAATTTGGAGTGTGATGACCGTAGCGTGACACGCTACAGTCACCACTTTTTCTACTTGCCGAACCCTGAAAGTCAGTGGCATGAAGTTAAAGAAAAATGTAGCGCCGACTGTCGAGTCTGCGCCGATTTAGACAAGTATGTCCTCGAAATTTCAAAGAGTATTCGACCAAGATGGTCGCAGGTTAGACAACCGGCGCTCCATCTGCGGTGCTTAACTTCATACCATTGCCCTGAAGGTCAGGTGATGATTCAAAGCGTTTGCCGCAAAATAAACGCGGCAATCAGTTACCACAGGTCAACGGTCAGGGTCTTGAATAATCGCGCTAACTTTGAGTCAAAGCCGCCGCCATTTTATTGAGACATTGCTCTAAACCCAGTCTCGATAGCTTCAACCATTGCTCCGAGTGATAGCCGTATTCGGTAACCGTCATTTCGGTTTTGTTGCCCACCGTTTTAAAGGTGATGACGTTACGCACGCCTTGTGGAAAATCCGCAGGCAAGCCCATTTTGACAGGGTCTGCCCGGTTGCCGTCTTTATCTGTGAGGTAGTGAATATATTCAATCAATTCCAACGGCACGATTTTTCGGTAAGTCCAGGTGCTGTAGAGGTCTTGTCCCTGCGGTGAACGCATGCAGACCAGCGAGGTGCCGCCTTCGCGAAAATCCATTTTGGCAAGCGGCGTCGTGTAGCCTGTCGGACTCCACCACTTCTTAACATAGTCGGCTTCTGCCCAATACTTCCATACTTCGGCAATCGGAGCCTCAAAGGTGCGCGTCACCATCAAATCCCTGAGCTGGTTTTTTTGAAGGTCTGTGGTCGCAGACGATTGGGTCTGTGACCCTGCCACCGAAGACAATCCAATTATCAGGAATCCGGCAATGACGACACTAAAAATTTTTATCGTATTCTTCATCAAGCTCTCCTTCTTTATTGAGGGTTAATATCGAATTCAGCCTTTTGCTTGTTGCAACCTGTTGATGTCGATTTTTTTCATTTGCAATAAATCGCTCACCACTCGCCTGGCTTTCTCAGCATCTTTTTCTTGCAACAACTCGGATAAAGCGGCAGGAATGATTTGCCACGATACGCCGTACCGATCTTTCAGCCAGCCACACGGCTCTTCTTCGCCGCCTTCCGTGAGTTTCGCCCACAACTCATCAACTTCTGCTTGTGACTGACAGTTCACGAAAAGCGAAATGCCTGACGAAAACTTAAATTGTGAGCCACCGTTTAGCGCCATAAAATCCTGCCCTTCAAGCTGGAAACTCACAGACATGACTTTGCCCTTCATTTCCGGCAAAGCATCGCCGTAATGCGTAACATTGGTGATGCGGGAATTTTTAAATAGCGAAACGTAAAAATTTGCTGCCTCTTCGGCTTGGTCGTTAAAAGTCAAAAACGTAGTGATTTTTTGCATGTGCTCTCCATTTAATTTGTACTTGATGCAGTTTACGATTAGGTTTACTGCATATCTGTTGAGCGCGGTCAAAGACCGCTTTCTCAACCTCATTAACCATCATCAAACCGTTTTGTAATCGGCTTCAAATAATTTGAAAATCGCTCAGCGTTTTACTCTTTCGCAGCGATTTGTTCGCGAATGCGCGCTTCCTTTTCACGCAATTCGGGAGTAAATTCCGCGCCGAAATCTTCCATCTCGAAAACCTGACGCAGTTCGAGTTCCGCGCCGCCATCCATCGGACAACGCTTCGCCCATTCGATGGCTTCTTCTTTGGACTTCACCTGCCACAACCAGAACCCGGCGATGAGTTCTCTGGTCTCGATGAAAGGTCCATCGGTGATGATGCGCTTGTCGCCTAAAAATTTGACGCGCACGCCTTTCGAGCTAGGATGCAACCCTTCGCCCGCCAGCATCACGCCGGCGTTTGCCAGTTCTTCATTGTATTTGGTCATTGCCGCCAAAATTTCTTCACTCGGCATCACGCCCGCTTCGGATTCTTCGTTCGCTTTGACGATTACCATAAATCTCATTGTCTTTCTCCTTTTGTTAAAAATTGAATTTGGTACTTCAAGTTTGTTTTACCAATAGCGCCGATACGTTTCATCAACCCATCGGCGGCTATTGAAAGTTCATTGCCAGATGAAAGGATGGGCTTTGACTTGATCAACTCAGAACGACGTTTCCGGCAGCCCTGCGACCTCAACCACCGGACGAATTTCGACGGTGCCGACCTGCGCGCCGGGAATGCGTTCAGCGATGCGGATGGCTTCATCGAGATTTTTCGCCTCAATCAGAAAAAAGCCACCGAGTTGTTCGCGGGTTTCGGCAAACGGGCCATCAATCACCAGGCGTTTACCCTCGCGCACCTGAATACTGGTTGCGGTGGCAACCGAATGCAGCGGCGCAGTTGCCAGGAATTGCCCTCTGCTATGAAGTTCCTGCGCGAGACTTGCGGATTTTACATAACAAGCCTCACGTCCGCTTTCATTCAATGCAGTTTCTTCCAGATAAATCAGCAGAACATATTTCATCACATCTGCCTCCATTTTTTCCTTTCATCAGTAAATCGAATGGCGCATCGACAAATCGACACCTCAGCAAAAAATTTTTTATTATTCACTATGCTTCAAAACCCAACCGCAGAAATCACTCAAGCCATCGATTCCGTCTATCGTTCAGATTGGGGACGCATCGTTGCCGCGTTGATTGGGCTGATTGGCGATTTCGACTTAGCCGAAGAAGCCGCCCAGGACGCTTTTACCGTCGCCGTAAGCCAGTGGCAAGACCAGGGTGTTCCTGAATTTCCCCGCGCCTGGATTATTCAAACGGCGCGTTACAAAGCTATTGACCGCATACGCCGCCGAACGCGACTTGCTGAGAAACTGCAATGGTACGCGGCTTCCGGGTTGATGCCAACCAGCGAAGAACCGAATTATGACACCAGCGAAATTGCCGATGACCGGCTGCGATTGATTTTTACCTGCTGTCACCCGGCGCTGGCGCTCGAAGCGCAGGTGGCATTGACGCTTAGAATGCTTGGCGGACTTGAGACCGATGAAATTGCCCGCGCTTTTCTTGTCCCCACTGCGACGATGGCGCAACGTCTGGTGCGCGCCAAACGCAAAATTCGTGATGCGGGAATTCCGTTTGCCGTGCCTGACACGGGCGAGATGCCTGCGCGCCTGGATACGGTGCTCACGGTGATTTATCTGATATTCAACGAAGGCTATGCAGCGACGCGCGGCGAAGTGATGGTGCGCGCCGACCTTTGCGCGGAAGCCATCAGGCTGGCGCGTCTGGTGAGAACCTTGATGATGCCAAAGCCGCCCGCAGAAGCAACGGCGCTTTTGGCTTTAATGTTATTGCACGATGCCAGGCGCGAAGCCCGTCTTGATGAGGCTGGTGAAATTGTTTTGCTCGAAGAACAGGATCGTCGCCTCTGGAATCGGCAGCAAATCAATGAAGCGTTGCCGCTGGTTGAAGAGGGACTGAGTGGCGGCGCAGCGCCGTTTGCCTTACAGGCGGCAATTGCTGCACAGCATTGTCAGGCATTGAAATATGAAGACACCGACTGGGCACAAATTGTCCGCCTCTATGATTTACTGGAACGGGCACAACCTTCGCCAATTGTATCGCTGAATCGTGCAGTAGCGGTCGCCATAGCAGATGGCGAACAAGCCGGACTTAGTTTGATGGATAGGCTTGCCGCTGAACTCGATGGATATCATCTGTTACACGCGGCGCGCGCCGACCTGTTGCGTCGCCTGGGTCGCAACCCGGAAGCGGCTGCGAGTTACACACGGGCGCTTGCTTTAGTCACCAACGATAGCGAACGCCGCTTTCTCGAACGACGGCTGCGCGAAGTTCAGGCTTGAATGAATTACTGTGAAGCGAGCAGTCGTTATCACTAGAACTCAAAACAGACTACGGAACAAACGGAAATAACCGAACAGACGAAAAATTTTCAAATATCTCGAAAGTGTTTGGGCTTTCCGTTTGTTCGGTTATTTCCGTTTGTTCGGTCATCTTTTTCAATCTCACGTAAACAATGGTTCGGACAAAAAATGAGATGAAAAAATAAGCCAATACCGATTAAATGGATGTTTCCAGACACCAGACAATCGGAGATTGGCTTATGACTTTCGTCAACCAGATTTTAGATCAGATGAC